>JBGSSC010000128.1:0-3845 GCA_041737265.1 Terrimicrobiaceae bacterium
GCAGTTTGGCATCCGCCGCATTGGCCAAAATGTACTTGGCCTGGATGAGAACAGCCGGATCTTCCGTGACCTTCGCCAGCTCGCCGGCCTCCTTCACGGCCCCGGCAGCATTTCCCACAGCGACCATCGCCCGCAGGCGGCCCTGCCGCGCCCTCATGCGGGAAGGCTCGTCCCAGGCTTCTTTCTCAACGCGCGCAAAGAGCTCCAGCGCTTCCTGCGCTTTCGAACGTTGCCCGGATTCCACCAAAACCTCCCCGTAGGCACAGGCTGCCATCCCGGCAGGCGATTTGGCAAAGGCCAGAAACGGCTCCCATTGTTTCCAAAATGCCTCGACCTGGGGCAACGCCTTCGCTTCTGGCGAGCGGAGCAGGTCGTCCCGTGCCGTATCCTCGGCGAATTCAACCTGTACGACATCCCGCCGCGGAACGGAAATCGTGGCCGTAGGCGCCTCCCGCCCATCCGGCCGGGGGGCAAGACGCAGACGAACCTTGAGCGATGATTCATCCATTCCGACGACATCACCAAACCGCGTGACTCCAGAGCCCAGGAAGACAGTGTCGGCTGCAGATACAACCCCACAAAGGCAAAAAAGCCCTATGACGCCAAAAATCGGGCTGCCGGGCCTGCCTGAGAATCGTTTCATGTTCTTAGCGGAGGCGCAGTTCATCCCGCCGGCTCCTCCGATGCGGATTGTTCAGCAGGGGGCAGAGGGCCACCCAAGGCGTGAAGGCGCTTCCGGGCCTTCCCGGTCTCTTCAAATTCTCCGAGTTCCTCCTTCTCACCCAGTTCCTGATACGTACGTCGCGCACTGAGCGTGTCGTCCAGCTTCTCAAAAGCTTCCCCGCTTCGCAAATATGCCCTCGCCACCCAATCCCGCCATTTTCCATGCATCACGTAGATCCGTTGGAAATAGGGCACCGCCAGCTGAGGATTACCCTCGCGCATGTGGATTTCACCCATCCGATAAAGCGCCTCCGCCTTCTCTGAGCCGCTTGCGGACGTTGAGGCAAGCAGGGCGTCGAGACTTCCCCGCGCTTGGGAAAAATCTCCCCGTTTCTCAAGAAGAGCAGCCCTCGCCAACATCACCTTCCCAAATATCACCGACCCCAGAGTCGCCTCCTTAAATCGGTCAAAGTATCTCAAAGCCGCTTTTTCATTCCCCCGCTCCATCTCAAAAAAACCCATCGCCGCAAGCGCCCGGTCCTTTTGCGGCGCCCGCGGATTCCACTTCATGAGGTCTTTCCACATCGCTTCCGACCCCTTCCTGTCACCACTCTCCTGGAGGGCCTGTGCGAAGTCCGCAAGCAACAGGGGATTGGTTGACTCCACTTCTACGCCTTTCGCGGCATTAACGAAGATCTCCCTCGCACGGTCCGGATCCGTTCTCCTCAGAGCATGTCCCTGCGCCCACAATGCCCTCATCGCAAGTTCCCGCTGCCCTCCCGCATCGGCCTCCTTTTTCAATTCCCTCAGCTTTGCCAAATACTTCGCCTGTTCCTCCGGCCCTTTGTAGAGCCTGGCCAACGCCGGAAAGAGATCGTCCACGGACCGGATCTCAGCCTGCCCCCCATATTTCTTGATCGCCGCCCAATACGCCTCCCTCGCCTTCTCGAACTCGCCCTTCTGACGGGATACCCACCCAATGTTAAATACCGCTTCGGCAACGCGCGGACTCTTTGGGCTTTTCTTCACAAAGGCTTCCATGCGCGCTTTCATTTGGTCGTACTGCTCCATGAGCCTTAACGCTTTAGCTGTTTTAAAAACTCCTTCCTCGTAAAACCTCGCATCGCTGGATGGTATGCTGTCCAACATCGCAATCCCCTCCTCCATCTGCCCTTCATTCATCAGGGCATCCCCAAGCAGAATCTTCGCCTCGCTCGACTCCTCGCCCCGGGGGTATTTTCTTAAATACCCGGAAAGTTCTTTGATAGAGGTCTGGTAATCTTCGAGTTGCTGCGCGCAGTATGCTTTCCGGAAAGTGGCAGCACTTCGAAAACCACCCTCTTTGCGTTCTTTGAGGTAAGCTCCCAAGGCATGACGCGCTGTCTCAAACTGCTTGTCGAGCGAGAAGGCCATGGCCCTCCAATACTGCGCCGCATCGGCAATCTCATGCTTGGGATACTTCTTCTTAAACTCCTCGAAGGCCGTAATCGCAGCGGTATTGTTATCTGATAAAAGTGAAGTAAAACCCTTCATGAACAGTGCTCTAGGCGCAAATTCTGATTTTGGGTTACTCTTTACCAAACGCTGGAAGGTTTCGATTGCTCCCGGGTAATCGAGAGCCTTTTGTTCCGCGATGCCGCGGAAGTAGAGGACCATCGGCAAGGAGTCCGAGGACGGGAAAACCTTTTCAAAGGTCTCGGCGGAGGAAATGACTTTATCCCAGCGTTCGATGGCATTCCATGACTGGACAAGGCTGACCGAGGCCTGTTCGACGACCTTGTCGGGAGGCATCTCCTCGAGCATGGACTCCATGATCAATGCCGATTCCCGGTAGCGCTGCATGGCCTGATAGGCGATGGCCAGCCGGAACCTGAGTGCGGAGTCAAAATTCTGGATTTTCTGGAATGATTCAATTTCCCGGCGGACTTTGGCGATTTGCTGTCCGAGGGAGAGCGTGCGGTAGGGGTCGGGGATAGGGTCGGCCTCGGCGGCGGCCAGCTTGGACTCCAGATCGAGCAGGCGGCCGTTTTGGTGTTTGATCAACCGCTCGGATTCCCAGACCCGCTGGAGACAGGCGATGGCATCGCGGAAGCGGCCTTCTTCAATCAGGGCGTCGCCAAGTTGGAGTGTAAGACTCTGAAAAGCGACAATCTGGGGCATTTCGCGGAGATGAGGGGATTCCCTGAGGACGAGAGCCAGGGCAGCGTCCGGGTTCCCGGCTTCAAGCAGGGAGTAAAACTCGAGCACTGTCGCACGGCCCCGTGTCTCGCGGGGCAATGCCGGTTTGATGGCCGCAAAGTGCTTCGCTGCCTCCGCGTACTTTTCATCCAGGAGCAATGCAGTCCCTTCCAGCAGCAGTGCCTCGGGAATTCTGGATGCCGCGGGGAATTGGCGGACAGTGCCCGGATCCTGGTGGGCATCCGGGGGAAACAATTTTACAAATCCGGCAAAAGTTGTGCGGGCGGCCGTGTAATCCTTGCTTTCGAGCTCTCCGACGCCGCGCCAAAACGTGAGATCCTGAATGTTTCTTTCGTCGAGCGGAGGACTCACAGCAAGAGCCTCGGCCACGGCCTGGGCCGCCTCGCCGAATTGCCGGAGCTGCACGTGGCACATTGCCAGTTCGTAGCGCCGACGGCGGATGACCTCTTTAATTTGCGGCTCGTTGGACTGTGCGTAGTTGTTAAAGAACGCGCGGTAGAGCTCTGCAGCCGCCGCATAGTCACGCTTGTTGTATGCCGAATCGGCCTGGTGCAGATGCTCGTCAGCGGTAAGGCTCGAAACATCGACCGGAGAAACATCCTGCGCCGCCAGGCCCTGGGCGGCAGCCAGAACAAAAACGGTCAAAAGGCAGGTAACGCGCATTGCAAAGGGTTTAACCGAAGCGGGACGGGATCCTGAGTGACATTTCTGTCACATAGCCGCTCCGCTGTCAGCCAAAACAACTCGGAGCTTGAGACCATGTCCCGGGCTGCCTCCCGGCGCCCCTTTCGACTTGCCCGATAGCGCCTGCATACCGGAGGAAGCGCATCGCTGGGACTTTGATTGCATTCCTTGCGAGCCGTGCGAGATTTTGCCATGAAAATCCAAGCAGCGGCATTCTGCCTAACCTGCGCATTTCTCCCGAACCTGTCCGCCGGGGATTCCCCATCGAAAAAACCCATGCAGCTCACACCGATTCAGCA
>JBGSSC010000151.1:0-3942 GCA_041737265.1 Terrimicrobiaceae bacterium
ACAATGCCGTGCGGGTAATCAATCCGTTTCAACAATCCTAATCCGGCGGAAGCTGGTGCCAAGGGCGGGCTTGTGGGCAATGGGACATGGTGAGGAACCGACCCCATCGCCCCCGAATCAGAAATCAACAATCAGCAATCTTTCGTCGGCGGCGCAGAGCCCAAGCGGCACCTGCCAGCAGGACGAGCGACACCGCGCCGGGCTCGGGCACCGCGGATGCGCCCATAATATAGGTGCGGTCCGCGCTGGTGCTGCTCGTGATGCGGAAGCCGACGGATTCCACCTGTTTGAGCTGGTCGGCATCGAGGAGGTTGATCACGCTGGCAAAGAGCTTCCCTCCGTCTTCGGGGCCAACTCCGGACAGGTTTTGGTTGTAGAGGTCGTTGGTGATGTTGACGCGGCCTGTCGAGTTGTAGATGAGCGGATGACTGACCGTCCCATTTCCCACATACCAGTCGGGAATGTCCAGTACTCCCGTGTAGATCGATGTCGAATTGTCGGTGAAGGTGAGCTGAATGTCTCCGATGGCTGTGGCCGGCTGTGCTTCCGTCGAAAAACCAAGGAAGGCCATCGATTGGTAGGCTGCGGGAGACGTGAGACTGAGCTCAATAAATGCATGGCCGCCCGGTCCCGGTGCAATTTGCAGGGTGTTGTTGCTTAGGCCGGTGTTGTTGCCATAGCTGGCCAGATTGAAAGTGAAATTATTCCCGCCGACGGAAGCGGTCATCTGCTCAGCCACCGGCAGACCGGTGTCAACCGCGCTTCCGCCCAGACCCGACTCGTAAAAAGTATTGCCCGAGGCGTCCAGACTCAGGGCCGAACTGCCAAAGTCGGTGGAGTTGTTTTCGACGACCGCATCAAAGTTATATCCCGTTACGGAGAGGGGGGTGAAATCGGCAGCATGGAGTGGCATCAGGGCCGCGGCCAGGCAGGCTACAAGGGAAAGTGGCTTGTTCATGGGAGCGCAGCGTATGGGGTCGGTGGCACTGTGTCAGGTCCTTTGTGGGAAAAAGCTAAAACGCCAGCGAGGAACCGTCGCAAGCCGAATCAGCAATCAACAATTTTCCCTCTTCCCCTCCCAAGGCCAGCGCCCGCTGACTTCCATTTCCAGCGAAAAGCTCAGGAAGGTGCGGATCAACACAATCACAGCAAGCACCGCCAGGCTTTGCAGGGTGGGGGCCACCGCCACCGTGCGGATAATGTCACCCGCGACCAGCAACTCCAGCCCAAGCAGAATCGCCCGACCCAGGCGCTGACGATACAAAGTATACCGGTCGACGCCCGGAGGAGGAGGAGTCACGGCCCGCACCGAGGCAATGAGAATTCCAACGACAATCACCAACACCCCGACGGCATCCACCGCCATCCCGACTTTTTCAACAACGACTTGAAAAGGCTCCATCCCATCAGTTTTGCGGAGTTTTCGCCGTCATCCCAGCGGAATATTGGACCCGGCCGGGTTGCGTGCCAGACATGCCAAAAGGTCCGCACTGGTCGCTGTGAGGGCTCTCATGGCTTGCAAGTCTGCTCTGTTCGTTTCAGTCTATTGCTTGAACAATGCAACGACGCGCCGCAGAATTTTTCGCTGGAATCGGCCTCATGAGGATGGGACTGGACAAGGAAGGCTGGACAACGGTTTGGGCGAATGATCTCGATGAAAAAAAGTGGGAGATGTATCGCGGAAACTTTAGCGAGGAAGAGTGCGAATTTGTCTTGAATGACGTTCATTTAATCGAGGGAAAAGACATCCCTGACATTGATCTTGCAACGGCTTCTTTTCCCTGCAACGACCTCTCGCTCGCCGGTGCCCGACATGGGCTGGCAGGAACCCAGTCGTCAGCGTTTTGGGGGTTCATGGACGCGCTCGAGGGAATGGGCAAGCGGCGCCCTCCACTCGTCCTGCTCGAAAATGTCACTGGTTTTCTAACCTCGAATGACGGCAATGATTTCCACGATGCCCTCGTCGCGCTCAATGAGTTGGGCTATGCCGTTGATGCCTTCATCATTGATGCGGTTCGATTCGTTCCGCAAAGCCGACAAAGACTTTTTGTTGTTGGAAGCAAGGCGAAAGCAGAGCGGGTAAAGGAAAACTCGCCTCTGTTGCTCCAAAGTGATGTTCGTCCCGCGGGCCTTGCTGAATTCATTTTCCTGAATCCTGACATAGGATGGTCGGTCCGATCATTGCCGTCGTTGCCTCCTTCCACTCTCCGGCTCGAAGACATAATCGAAGATCTTCCGCTTAATTCTACTAGCTGGTGGTCGAAAGAACGTTGCGAGTATCTCCTGAACCAAATGAGTGACAAGCATCGCGCGACCGCCGAGCGGATGATTTTCGGTCCAAAATTCTCCTATGGCACTGTTTTCCGCAGAGTAAGAAATGGACGCTCAATGGGCGAATTGCGAACGGATGGCATCGCAGGCTGTCTGCGGACCCCGAGAGGTGGCAGTGGGCGACAAATTCTTTTTTGCGCGGGCAAAGGCACCTATCGCGTTCGCTTGTTGACGCCGCGTGAATGCGCCCGTCTCATGGGAGCGAATGGCTACAAGATCAATGTTCCACTCAATCAGGCGCTGTTCGGTTTCGGAGACGCTGTTTGTGTGCCTGCTATACGATGGATAGCGCACAATTATTTGAATCCCCTGCTTGATGAAATGCGGGGCACTCCACTGCCCCTGCCCCCGGTCCAAAAGCATGCGCCTTATCCCCGTCCGCGGCGATCCAGCAAAAAGGCGTGAGTAATTTGATTAAGAAGCTCGAGTCGCTTACACTGAAGCAGCGTAAGTATCTAAACAAAGGAGGGTTGTGTGTTGGCTTGGTTGTAACAAAAGCCGCGCAAGATCGGGGATTGCCAATCGAGCCAGAATCACTTCGCACGGATGAAGGAGGTCAAGTTGCTGGACTGGGAAAAGCTGCTGTACAAGGCATCCTCGCCACATACGGAATCACGAAGATCCTGGCCGAGGAGGGTGGAAGAACGAGCCGCGGAAGCCTGGGTTTGATGGAGTCTTACGTTATCGTGCTGAATTCGATGCATGAGAAACATGGGCCGTTGGACCTCCAATCGGTCATGGACTGGTGGATAGGGAAGGTACGCCTTCATTTCGCCAGTGAAGGCCCCAAATTCCATTTTGATTCGGGAAAGTCGGTCGCAGCCAACCTTGCTGACATCTTTGCCCAAGCGGCAGATATTCAAAAAAACTCAGGCGGGGCAAACTTTGTTGGGGCCATGCTCCAGCACTTGGTGGGAGCAAAATTGGACATCGTGCTTGGCCCGAATATCGCAAAACATCACGGCTTCTCAGTTGCGGATCATTCGACGGAGCGACAAGCCGACTTCGAGATAAACGGCGTGGCTATCCATGTCACCACGCATCCAAGCGAAGCGTTGATCCGCAAGGCAGTCAAAAACATTCAGGAAGGTCTGAAGCCCCTGATTGTCACGATTGGAGATGGAGTTGAGGGGGCAGCCTATCTGCTGAAAGCTACCGAGTGGAAAGACCGGATCGATGTCATTGATGCTGCGCAGTTCCTCACGGCGAACATCTATGAGCGAAGCCTTTTTCAGGCGGGAGAATGCAAGATCACGCTTTCAACGATACTGGCTCGCTATAACGAGATCGTCCTTGCCTGCGAAACGGATCCCGTATTGGTGATTCGGTTTTGATGGGTCGACTGCCGGTTGTCATTATCTTGTCTGTGAATTCCTCCTCCGATAATCCAGCAAGAATTCCGAAAAAGAGCAGATGGATTACGAGCGAGAGGGCCTCAGGAGGCTTCGGCCAGAAATTCAGACGTAATCCAACCCGTCGCATTTTTACGGATGTCTTATTCCGTACCACCGATTATGATCGTCATCCTTCATCATGTACCGGCGTTCCATGTTCCTCTTTGCGGCGTGTGGAGTTATGCTGGCACTTCAACCCTCCGCTGCCGTGATCTTC
>JBGSSC010000153.1:0-7336 GCA_041737265.1 Terrimicrobiaceae bacterium
GCTCGATTGACTACGGCCCGATGGCGGCGTGCTTCAACCCCCGCGCAGAAATCGATCCGGAGCTTGCTGCCTACTTTCGCGGCTTCGAACAGATTGTTTCCTACATCTACGACCCGGATGGCCTCTTCTCGCAAAGCCTGCGCGGGATTGGCGTGAAAAACCTTCTCCCGGCGTCACCGAAAGTCGGCCCCGGTCCGCACGCTGCACACCAACTGGCATCCCCCCTGGCAGGACTGGGGCTCTATCTCGATGATCCGGCTGCACGCATTTATCCCTCGGCGGAGGATCGGAACGAGGCAAAACGTCTTCTCGGGAACACCGACATACCATTCGTCGCAATCCATCCCGGAAGCGGAAGCCCGTCGAAAAACTGGCCGATCGAGCACTGGCAGAGCCTGATCCGTGACCTTCGCCGCGACCACGGCATTTTTCGGGTGGTGGTTGTCGGAGGGGAGGCCGATACCGGACGACTTTCGGCGCTTAAGCAGGAATTTCCGGACAGCCTTTCATGGCTTTGTGAGATCCCTCTTGAAACTTTGGGGGCGCTTCTGGAGCGGGCGAGCCTGTTCATCGGCCACGACAGCGGAATTTCCCACCTCGCCGCGGCTGCCGGTGCGCGCTGCCTCTTGCTTTTCGGCCCGACGGACCCCAAGGTCTGGGCACCGGCCGGACCTTCGGTGAAATGCCTCCATCATGCCTCCCGCAGTTTGGACAGGCTCACCCCCGATGGCGTATCCGCTGCCGCCGGAACTATGCTTATCAATGCCTGAGGAAATAATCCTGTCTGTTGACCCGTCCCTTCGGGGAACCGGCTACGCCGTGCTGGCCCGCCGGGATGGCAAAACCCTTGCGTTGGAGTTCGGCAGGGTGGCCAACCCGCCTGCGCTGCCTGTCGAGCAATGCCTGCTGGCAATCCACGAATGCCTCGACGCCCTCATCGCAAGACACCACCCGTCCTGCATGGCCGTCGAGAGCGTGATCTATGTTCAAAGCTACCGCACGGCAATTGTGCTGGGCGCGGCCCGCGGCGCAGTTCTCCTCTCGGCAGCTCGGCGGGGTCTGCCGGTGCATGAATACGCACCCCGCAAGGTGAAACAGGCCGTCGTGGGCCGCGGTGCCGCTCAAAAGCAGCAAGTCGGCTTCATGGTCCGGGTCCTTCTCGGACTCACCGAAACACCGCAGGAAGATGCCGCCGACGCAATCGCCGTCGGCCTCACCCACTTTGCGGCCATCGATTCCATACGCGCCTTCGCAAAACCGCCCCCCGGCCCCGCATTGCGTCGGGGAGCCTAGCAGGCTGTCGGACTTGTGAAAGGCCGACACATATTTTTCTTCCAAGTCATGAGATTCCTTGAATTTCAGGATATGGAGCATTTGAGTGAAGTTTTGCATTCCCACTGTTTACCCACTTTCACCCTCAAGGAATCTGTAGGACTTTTCGCGGCGAAAAGTCTTTTAGCGAGGCACTGGAGGATGGGGACAACAGGGGAAATGGTTCAGACCCCAAACCATGCTTCCTGGTCTGAGGCGGTGCCTCGCTGGAGTATGGCTGCTCGCGTGCCCGACATCCTGCTAAAAATTCCGCTTCGCGGAAGGAAAACTTCGCGTTCCGGAACCCGGTGAGCATTTGAGCATTCCTCACTCCATGCACAAAAGTGGGATTTTCCTTCCGCGCAGCGGAAGCTTTAGCAGCTTGTCTGGCAGGGCCACCCCTTCTCTCCCAGGATTCCCTTTCCAGAGAATGCCGTTGGTTCTAAGTCCGACAAGCTGCTAGGCCTCAATCGGCCGCCGGAATGGGAAGGCGATAACCCCCGCGACAGAGTGCTGAACTCCCGCTTCGCCTGATGTCAAAGGCTTTCGAATGCCACTTCATCGGCGGAACTTTTTAAACAGGCCTCGCCCGGTCTGAGGCAGTGCCTCGCTAGACTTTCACCCAGCTCCGCTTCTTGGAGCTTTCGACAATGGCGGTGATCACTTCTTCGTTGGCAAGCCCGTCCGCAAAAGTGGGCTGCACGCTTTTTCCTGCCACCACGGCATGGATGAAGTCAGCGAAGGCGTTCGTAAAAGTGTGCTCGTAGCCGATGATGTGACCGGGCGGCCACCAGGCGGCCAAGTGGGGGTGAACCCCCTCCGTGACGAGGATGTCCCGGAAACCACGGGCACCCTCCGGATCTTCAGCCGAGTAAAATTTCAGACGGTTCATGTCCTCAAAATCAAAAACAAGAGAGCCTTTGCTGCCATTGATTTCAATCGTGATGTGATTTTTACGTCCGTAGGCGAAGCGTGTGGCCTCCATGCTGGCAATGGCACCGTTCTTGAAGCGCCCGATCCACGAGACCGCATCCTCGACCGTTACCTTGCCCATCGCCTTGCCGGCCTTCGCCTTGAGACCCTCACCGGTCTCCGCGAGAACCGGACGCTCCTTGATGAACGTCTCCATCACGCCGGAAACCTCCTTGAACTCCCCGACCAGAAAACGTCCGATATCGATAATGTGCGATCCGATGCAGCCAAGTGTTCCCAGGCCGGCAATCTTGGCCTGAAGCCTCCAGACCATCGGGAAGTTCGGATCCGCGATCCAGTCCTGCGCATACCGCGCACGGTAGTGGTAAATGCGGTCGCCGAGATCCCCCCGATCAATCATCTGCTTGGCGAGCTCGAGCGCAGGAATCCTGCGGTAGTTGTGGCAGACCATATTGACGACCTTCGCCTTTTTCACGGCGTCGACCATCTCCCGGCATTGCGCGACATTCATCCCGAGAGGCTTCTCACAGAGAATGGCCTTGCCGTGAGCGGCCGCCGCAAGCGCGATGGCGTGGTGGCTGTCCGTTGGAGTTCCAATATCAATGATATCGATCCCGGGGTCGCTCACGACGGAGCGCCAATCCGTCGCCGTGTGACTCCAGCCGAGTTGGGAAGCAGCCGCCTCCAACTTGTTCTTCGTTCGGCCGCAAAGTGTGTGAAGTTCAATATCCGCTGGAAGATCGAAAAACCTCGGTGCCTGCCGCCAGGCATTCGAGTGGGCCTTGCCCATGAAGTTGTATCCGATCATTCCGATTTTGAGTTTTCGTTTCATGGTGTTTCTGGGATTTTGAGGTTGCAGATAAGGGATCTATTTCTAGCGGGGCACTGACTCAGACCAAGCAAAACATGCTCACATTTTTTGGTTGTTTCCAACCCCGGTTCCGCCAC
Organism: Terrimicrobiaceae bacterium; assembly: GCA_041737265.1. Lineage (GTDB taxonomy): Bacteria > Verrucomicrobiota > Verrucomicrobiia > Chthoniobacterales > Terrimicrobiaceae > JBGSSC01. The sequence goes on from JBGSSC010000153.1 coordinate 3,193, forward strand.
TCCATCCGGGCATGGTAATGCGGGTTCGATATCCGGCGGTGACCGCAACTGTTTCTCACCGGGTTCTCCTGCTCCCGCCCCCACCCTTGGCACCGGCTACGCCGGATTAGTCCATTTCGATTTAAATCCTGCGCAAAAAGCGCAAGACTTTCAGAAACGATGCAGACCTCACACGAAGGAAACAAAGGAAACGAAGGTCAGAGGGATACAAGAAATAGACAGGAGGGGGCGGAACCATAAAGTATCGCAAACGCGTCTCCCTCCATTTTGCGCAGCAAAATATTTCTAATCCGGCGGCGGGGGGAGCCCGTTTCTCAGCGGGTCTCCTTGCCCTCAACCCCTCCCTTGGCACCGTCTCCCGCCGGATTAGGGAAATTCACTTCGTTCGTGCCATGCAACCTGATAATGAACGCGCACCACCCGGATAATTTATGCAACGAGCCATCCGACCATGACGCTCTCCAAGGATCAGAATTCTTTTAGGAAAGTGGCCGACTCTCCTCGCGCCTATTGGCTTGATGCCATGATCAGGATTACTTCGCCGGTGTTTTCCGCTCTCGCTCAAGGTACACTTCGCAAGACCATGCCGGTGGAGGCTGCAATCGGTCTGGACAACGACCGGATTCAAGTCAGCCACCTTGAAGCATTCGGTCGCTCGTTTGCAGGAATCGGCCCCTGGCTCGGCTCGGCCTGCATTCCCCTTCAGGAGCAGGAGTCCCAGGCGCGCATGAGGGATACCATCAAGTCCTGCCTGCAGTCAGCAACCGACCCGGCTTCTCCGGATTTCATGGACTTTGTCACACACAAACAAGCGCTGGTTGATACAGCGTTCCTTGCCCACGGTCTGATTCGGGCCGGCATGGGATTTTGGAACAGCCTGGACCAGGCTGTTCGAAGGAATGTGCTTCAATGCCTGCGATCCACGCGGCAGCACGAGCCCTATCGAAACAACTGGCTTTTGTTTTCTGCCATAATCGAGGCCTTCTTTTTCCAGGCAGGGGAAGATTCCGACAAATCCCGCATCTCTCATGCCCTGCGCCAGCATGAGGAGTGGTACAAGGGCGATGGGGCATACGGCGACGGTCCGGATTTCCACTGGGACTATTACAACAGCTTCGTGATTCACCCCATGTTACTGGACATCCTTGATGTCACCTCCGGGTCGAACCCCGAATGGGGCGCTTTGTATCCGGAAATGGTGAGACGGTCCCAACGCTATGCGGTGGTCATGGAAAGACTGATTGCACCGGATGGTTCCTTTCCTCCCATCGGACGCTCCCTTGCTTACCGGTTTGGTGCCTTCCAGTTGTTGGCTCAGATGGCCACCCGTGGAGACCTGCCTGCAGAGATCCCTCCTGCCCAGGTACGGTGCGCGCTGACGGCTGTAATCCAGCGGGTGCTCGGAGGCAAAGAGGTTTTCGATGATAAGGGGTGGCTGAGAATCGGCCTCTGCGGGCATCAACCCGCTTTGGGAGAAGGATACATCACCACCGGAAGTCTTTATCTGTGCACCTGCGTATTCCTGCCCCTGAGCCTGCCCGGGGAGTCGGATTTCTGGGCCGGCGGGGATCAGGATTGGACCTCGAAAAAAATCTGGGGAGGCCAGAATTTACCTTGTGACAAAGCATTGAAGGAACCAGCCCGCTGAATGGGTCTTTCTTTGCCCGGGTGGGTTCGGTCTGATACTTGTATTTACTATGGAAAGTACTCCCCTGATGGTTGGCTGGGCGATGCGGGATATTACTCCGGATCGGCCTGTCAGCCTGCACGGCCAGTTTCATAGGAGAGTTTCCGGCGGGGTTCATGATCCCGTGACGACTACGGCACTCAGCCTGAGTTCGGGAGATGATCAGTTCGTTTGGGTGTCCTGTGACATTCTTCAAATCCCAAGGAAGCTCCTGACGCGATGCCGCGAAAAACTGCAGCTTCTCCTTCCGGACTTTCCACCCGAAAAGCTGGTCATCAATGCAACCCATACCCATACGGCGCCCTATCCCGCCGACCCATGGGATGCGGTGGCACCTCAAGCAGTCATGAAGTCGGACGAGTATTGTGAGTTCGTCTCGGAACGCGTTGCGGATGCCGCTACCGAGAGCTGGAAAGCGCGCAAGCCAGGTGCAATCGGCTGGGGGAGCGGCTATGCTGTCCTCAGCCATAATCGGCGTTCGGTCTATTCCTGCGATCTTTCGCAGCGGTCCCCGGAAGCAGTCAAACTCCCTGGAACAAAAACCGAAAAAACCGCTCGTATGTATGGCGACACTTCGGATGCTGAATTTTTGAATATTGAGGGCTCCGAAGACCACCGGGTGCACATCCTTTATACCTTTGACGGACAAAACGCGCTGACAGGTGCCATCATTAACCAGCCCTGTCCTTCTCAAGCTACGGAGACCCTTGAAGTCGTTTCCGCAGACTTCTGGCATGAGGCGCGGCTGGAGCTGAAGCGTCGGCATGGTGAGCATCTTTACTTCCTGCCGCAATGTTCGCCTGCGGGCGATCTTGCCCCGCATCTTCAATATAACCGAAAGGCGGAGATGCGGATGCTGGCACTCAAAGGCCGCACGCTTCGGCAGGATCTGGCCTGCCGTCTCGCGGATGCTTTTGACGAGATCCTGCCATGGGTGAAGCACGACATCAGGCGGGAGGCTGTGTTGAAGCATTCGACCCGAACGCTGTCTCTTGCACGTCGGATGATCTCAGAGGACGAGTATCAGTCGGCTTTGGCAGACCTGACAACCCTGGATGCCCCCCCGCCATTGCCTGCCGAGGGGGGAAGCATTCCCTACCACGATCGGGAGGATTGTCGTCTTGCCAGGAAGGAGAGAGTTCGCCGGGTGCTCACCCGCTATGAGGAACAGAAAACTGAACCCATATTGCCGATGGAGCTTCATGTCATTCGGCTCGGGGATGTGGTGTTCGCGACGAACGCGTTCGAGCTTTTTCTGGATTATGGCATCCGGATCACAGCCCAAAGCCCGGCCGTCCAGACTTTTCTGGTCCAACTTGCGGGCGAAGGGACGTATCTCGCTACGCACAAAGCGATAGAGGGGGAAGGCTACAGCGCCTGCCTTTATTGCTGCGAGGTCGGAGCAGAGGGCGGAGCCCATCTGGTCGAGGAGTCGGTGAAGTCGATCAATGCTTTGTGGGAAAGTAATTTCTGAGAATGAAAAAATCTCCTCACTCCCCGACTCCGAATGTCTTCCAATTCAACAGTCATTGCCGCCTGGTCTGACAGGGCCCAGGAATTGATCCGGGAGGGCCTGCTTTGCAGGCTTTCCGAATGTGGCTTCGCTGAAGCGGAAACCTCTTGGTGGAGGTATGGGGATTATCCCGCTGACGCGGGCTCTGCAAACCGGGCCGTGCCTTCGGCACGCTTGAAGGGTTACGCTTGCGCGTGGGCAGTCGAACTCCGAACGTTGACTCGCACCTCTCCCGAGGTGTCTTGGCCCTGCGGGCACGGCCTGCTGGCCGTTCCACCGAGCGGCTCCCCTCGCCGCCTGGTTCTCATCCCCAAGGCCGCTTTGCGGCAAAATTGCATGCCTGCGGCATGGTGGAGGTATGGGGATTATCCCCGCTTCCCCCATTGTCAACGTAAGTGCCTGATTTTCAGAGTGCGGAAAAAGTCTCGCACCGTTGTTTGGAATACCTTTTTGTAGCACTAGCAAAACCACTGTCAACTGTGCATTCTGCCGTCCGATGTCACTTCCGCCATTCAGCTTCGAGGCTAGAGTTTCAGCGGAGAAGGCACGGCAGGACAAAATGGAAATACTCGTTGAACACGGGATGATTTCCGACAACTCGGAGGAAGTTGCGTCATTTTTACACTATCTCGGTTCGCCTCCTTCTGATCCCGGATACAATGCAAACGCATTCGGCCAAATCTTCACCCGGCCCCGTAGGGGAGAACCGCCGTTTTCCTCACAACAAATTCGACAGCGAGCAATGGCAAACATTCAGCCGCCTCTTTTCGGCGGTGAGCTCCGTATCCATGCCGCTGCGGGTGAGCGTTCCCTTTGGATGCTGAGCAGCTTGATTTCACTGAACCCAACTCGGTTCTTGCGGCATCAAAGTTTCCCGACTCCTGCCCGCCGTTTGCTTGGGAATTGCCGTCTCTTCCCATTGAGCCTTTTCCGGTCTGACGTTC
>JBGSSC010000162.1:0-3472 GCA_041737265.1 Terrimicrobiaceae bacterium
ATTCTCACCAGCAACATCGGAAGCCAGTTTATCACCGGCGACATTGCCAAGGAGGAACGGGACCGGCGGGTGACCGAAGCACTGAGGGAACATTTCCGTCCGGAGTTCCTCAACCGCATCGACGAGACGATTATCTTTGACCGTCTCGACGAAAAACAACTCACCCGGATTGTGGATATTCAGCTCCATCGCCTCGTCGCCCGACTGGAAAAGCAGCACATCACCCTGTCGCTCAGCGATGCCGCCAAGACTCATCTCGCACGCGAAGGCTACGATCCCGCTTACGGGGCGCGTCCTCTCAAACGGGTGATCCAGCGCGAAATCCTCGATCCGCTCAGCCTGGAAATCCTCGCCGGAAAATTCGGTGAGGGAGATACCATCCATGTTGGGTTCAAAGGAAAGGACCTTACATTCGCCAAAGAGGATGCCTGAGATGCAACCGCGTTGGTTCGTGCGCGGAGACTTCGACGGATTCATCGGCCTTTTTGTCGATAACCTTCTTCAGCTTCTGCTGATCATCACGCTGTGTCCGCTGGTTTGTGGAATTCCTTCCGAAATCGTCACTGTCCACATCCTTCCCGCCGCAGCCCTTTCCATTCTCCTCGGCAACTTCTTCTACGCGTGGCAGGGATGGCGGCTGGCCCGCCGCACCGGCCGGGAGGATGTCACGGCACTTCCGTACGGGATTAATACCGTCAGCCTCATTGCCTTTATTTTTCTGATCATGGGGCCGATCTGGAGGGAGACGGGCGATCCGGTGAAAGTGTGGCAGGCGGGCGTATTTGCCTGCCTGTTAAGTGGCCTGATGGAGTTGGCGGGTGCTTTCATTGCCGACCCCCTCCGCCGCTGGGCACCCCGCGCTGCGCTGCTGTCTGCCTTGGCCGGGGTGGCAATCACTTTCATCTCCATGGGCTTCGCCTTCCAGATTTTCGCGTCACCCGCCATCGCATTGGCACCCATGATTCTCATTGTTGTCGCTTACGCCGCTCGATTACGCCTGCCGATCGGGATCCCTGCCGGCCTGTGTGCAATCATGCTGGGCGTGGCCAGTGCGTGGGTGTTGCGGGCGCTCGGATTGTCTTCCTTCGTGCCGGCAGGAGACATTGTGCCGGGTGTCTATCTGCCCGTGCCGGATGCCCGTGGCCTGACCGCATTTTTTGCGGCGGATGGATTTTGGGAATTTTTGCCCGTGATCTTTCCTATGGCGCTCTTCAACGTGCTGGGCTCCCTGCAGTCCCTGGAGAGCGCAGAGGCTGCCGGTGACCGCTATGCGACACGGTCCTCGCTGGCGATGAACGGTGTAGGGAGTCTCGTTGCCGGCCTCTTTGGCAGCGCCTTCCCGACAACGATCTATATCGGACATCCCGGCTGGAAAGCGATGGGTGCACGCGTGGGGTATTCCGCCTTGAATGGAGTGGTTATCGCCCTTCTGTGCTTCACAGGAGCCGCGGCAATCACTCTCCGTGTGGTGCCTTTGGAGGCCACGCTCGGAATTTTGATTTGGATCGGGGTGGTCATGACGGCCCAGGCCTTTCAGGAAACCCCCAAGAGGCACGCGCTGGCAGTTGCGGTGGGCCTGATCCCTGCGCTTGCGGGTTGGGCGCTTGTACTCGTTGAAACAGCCCTTCGCGCTGCTGGCACGAACATCGTGGACACCATGCCGAAATTCGGTGGTGATTTGTCCGTCGCGGGGCTCATCGCGCTGAGCCAGGGATTTCTTCTTACGAGCATGGGGCTTGCGGCCATCGTGGCTTTCGCGATCGATCACCGTTTCCTTGCCTCCGCCGGGGCTGCTTTTGCCTGCGCCGCCTGTTCCTCGGTCGGTCTTATTCACACCTACCGGATCGGACCCGCCGGCATCGAGCCCCACTTCGGACTTCTGGTTGGGGGCCAGTTCGCCTTTGCCTATGCTGTTACAGGAGTCATCCTCGTGGTGCTCCACCTGACCCGGCGAACCACTGGCAATGGTTGATGTGGAGCCAAGAACCCTTGGTGGGAATGGGCCTCCAGGGACGCCGGATTAGAAATCGAACGATCCGGACAAAAATTGCCGCAGATTTGTCTGGCTACTGACTGAACTGATTCATCTGGGAGCCCAAGGCACCGGGGCCTTCCCAGCTCTGGGGGCGGTTCCATGGCAGACTGCCTCCCGCGGCCTGCTCGGTGCGATAGCGTTGGTGTTCCTCTGTGGAAGAGGCACATCCGCTCAGAATGAGCGTTGCAAGAAATACCGCGAGGAACGCGACCCGCACAATTATTCCTGAACCGCCTGGAAGATGACGTTGTCGCCGGGGGAGATCGTTACGCCCTGAGGCACACTGCTCACAATGACATCGGCGATTGAGGTGGCAGGTTCGACGGAGGTGATACGGACCTTTCCGATGAGTGAATTGCCACGCTTGACGAGCATCTCGGCATTGTTCACGACACCGTTTTTGTCACCGAGGTTCAAGACAACAAAGTTCCATGCCTGATTCACGGCGAGGATGCGGCCTTGCAGACCATCGCGCATCTTGAGCGCCTGGCGGTCGGATTCCCGTTTCCGGAGGTCGGTCAATTGCTGGCGGGAAGCATCGAGGTCGGACTGCAACTTCTCGACGAGAGCTTTGGCCTCGGCCAGCTCGGCAGCACTGTCAGGGGATGCCTCGACGGTTCCGCTTGTTTTGGCTGCTTCCAGTTCCGTGATCTTGGCCTGGGCAGTGGCCAGGTTGTCCGCAGTTGATTTGATCTCTTCCTCTTTCTTGGTTACCTCGGCTTCAAGCTCTCCAACTCTCGTCTTTGCCTTCTCTGATTCTGCTTTGGCGTCCGCCGCTTGGGAAAGGGCCTGTTCCCGCTCCGAGGTCACTGTTGCCAGCTCTTCGGTCTTGTTTTTCAGGGTTTCCTGTTCAGCCGCCAAGGCCTTTTTGGTTTGGTCCAGATTGGCCGAGGTGTCTGCAAGGCTTGTCTTTGCCTGGACGTAAGTGTCCTTGTTAATAAAGCCAAGAACTGCCGTCGCCAAGGTGACGGCTAGAGAGATGAATAGCAGGATTTTGCCCATAAGTTGATGGTGGAGGATGGTCGAGGAATTGTGAATAACAAAGGGGCCGACTCTGTGCAAGCCGCATTTTTACGCAACGTTGCCGAGAGAAAACCCGGCTTGATGGGTTGTTTTTTCAGACTCGTACCGGTTTGAGTTTCCAGATTTCGCTGGCGTACTGGGCAATCGTGCGATCGCTGGAGAATTTGCCGGTGCGGGCGGTATTGAGGATTGCCATGCGGGCCCAACGCGGCTTGTCGCGGAAAGCCTGATCAACCCTGATCTGACAATCGCTGTATGCACGGAAATCCGCGAGACAAAGGAATGGGTCGCTGAAGCAGAGGTTGTCGCGAAGCGAGGTGAGCACACCCGGAGGCTCGTCGGGGGTAAAATAGTTGGATCCAACCCAATCGACGACCGCTCTGAGCTCCTCGTCGGCCTGGTACAGTTCGTGGG
>JBGSSC010000169.1:0-10479 GCA_041737265.1 Terrimicrobiaceae bacterium
CCAATGCCGCAGTCAAATGACATGGGTAGGTACGGCTGCTGAATTCCTAATCGTAATCCTAATCGATTCCCTCACAGCAGTGACCAAAGCTCTGATTACGATTACGAGTAAGAACAAAGAGTGGCCACCTACTTTTGATCACATCCGTGTCCCTCCGTGCAATTTGCCAGCAGGGAAGAGACTTAGCAGTGGCTGGCTGTGTCGCTTCGCTCCGCTGTGGTTATATTCCTTCAGAAAATTGAGCCGTCCCACATACCCGTTGAGTGATCTCGGCTCTCTGGCTTATACTTTTATAACCCGCTCATCTTCACACCCCCTTCGAGAATCCTCAGGGCCTGAGCCTGCCGAACGGCTTCTATACCTTCATGATAAACCCAACGGCAGTTTATAGGATCATCCCCGCGGCGTGGCTGGTTTTTGCTTCTCTACTCGCAATCGCTTCCCCGGATGCAGGCGCGCCAAAGCCGGCATCCCTCTTCACCGATCACATGGTGTTGCAACGGGATACTCCCGTTAAAATTTGGGGCGTTGCCCAGCCTGCGGACCCTGTTGTTGTGGAATTTGGAGGGCAGTCCGTAACCTCGACAGCCGATGCCAACGGCCACTGGGCTGCGGTTTTGAAACCCATGTCCGCCTCCACCGAGAGCCGGGAACTTACGGTGCTTTCCGCGAAAAATGGCCAAAAGACCGTCTTGGCGGATGTTCTGGTTGGGGATGTCTGGTTGTGTTCGGGACAGTCCAACATGATGTGGCCTGTCGCCAGCAGCAGCGACGGCCCCGCGGTTCTGCAGACCTGCGATCAGCCGCTCATCCGGGGTTTTGTTGTAAAATCGGACTCAAGCGCGGAGCCACGGGACAAGGTTACTGGAACATGGCAGGTTTGCGCGCCCGCGAAAGGGGACCAACCGTCACCAGTCGCCTCCTGGTCGGGAGTTGCGTTCTTCTTCGGCGCCCGTCTCCATGCGGAAACCGGAATCCCCGTGGGATTGGTCATGGCCAGCGTTGGCGGCACGCCTATTGAATCATGGATGAGCCCTGAGGCGCTGGAGAAGTCGGGCCTGGGCGGGGAGGTGAAGTCGCGCTGGCAATCCTGGCTGGACACCCTTCCCGGCAAGGAAGCGGAATTCCGTGAGGCCCACGCGGCTTGGGAAAAGGAACAGGCCGCTGCTAAATCCGAGGGACGCCAACCCCAGGGAAAACGCCCGCGTCCCCCTGCCGGACCCGGAAGTCAAATGCAACCTTCCGCCCTCTGGAATGCAATGATCCAACCCCTCGTACCATTCCAATGGGCCGGAATCCTCTGGTACCAAGCCGAAGCCAATGCCTCACGCTATCTTGAATATCCCGCCCTCCAAGCCTCCCTCATCGGGAATTGGAGGAAAGCCTTCGACCAACCCGATCTGCCGTTTTATTTCTTCCAACTCCCCGGCTACGCACGATCCCCGGGGGCGGCTGGCGGACCGGGCCTGGCTTTCATTCGCGAGGCCCAGCAAACACGCCTGGCCCTGCCTCATACCGGCATGGCCGTGACGGTGGATCTGGCCGTAGGCGACGATCTCCATCCGCCCAATAAAAGGGACTTCGGCGAGAGAATGGCGGACATCGTACTGGTGGACTTCGGGAAAAAGCCAGGCCCCGTCGGCGGGCCGGAATTTTCCAAGGCAACCCCCGGGAAGAACAACATGCTGGTGGAGTTCCAAGGACAACCGGAGCTGGTTCTGAAAAATCCTGCCGCGCCCAGGGCTTTCCTGCTGTCCGGCGAAGATCGCGTCTTTCACCCCGCCACAGCTCAACTGGATGGCCGGACTCTGGTAGTCACATCCCCGGCCGTCCCCCAGCCTGTCGCCGTTCGTTACGCTTGGTTTGCTGCGCCACACGCCCTCCTTTTCGGTAAAAACGGATGGCCTGCTGCCCCGTTCCGCAGCGACGACTGGAAGACCGGCGAGTTCAAATACCCCTAATCCGGCGGGAGCCGGTGCCAAGGGTGGGGTGTGGGCAAGGGGTCCCGGTGAGAAAGGAGTTCCAGCGCCGCCGGATTAGAATATTTTGCTTCGCAAAAAATTTTGATTCACAGGGAAGCCGCCTTCCGCTCCCCATGGACCGAGGTGAGTGACCTCGGTCCGCCCCGAATCCCTCCCGCTGCATTCTTGCATCGAAGAAAATCCCCATTGGGATTTTTATCATTGGGTTTTCATTTGAAACCCGGTCCTCACTCGCGTTGCTCGTTGCGTTGCAGGTGGTTAAACCTGTCCTTTATGTTCCCGCCGCAGGCGGCATGACCATTGTTTCATCCCCGCAGGGGTCCCCCTGATTTTGTTTTGTTTTGAATCCCTTGCATGGCGTGAGGCACGGCATTGTTTCCGGAAGTCTTGCGCTTTTTGCGCAGGATTTGAGGTCATCTTTATTGACCAGTCGAATCGCGTTGCCATGCGGGGCAGGGGGCGGCAATTTGAGCTTTGATTTATGATTTCAAAATCATTGATGGTTGTGGGTGCGCACGCGGATGACATTGAGTTCAGCGCCGGAGGAACCTGCCTGAAATATCACAAGCTCGGCTACGAGATTGACTACGTGATGTCCACCAACAATATGTCCGGCCACCTGCACTTCGTGGAGACCGGAGGTGTTGTTGTCATGCACGAATGCACCCCGGAGACCATGATGCCCATCCGCAAGAGCGAGTGCGACAAGGCGGCAGCGGTTGTGGGTACCGTCCCATTTCATCTCGACCACCCGCAGCGCCACTACACGGCGCCGGATTTGAGCCGTGTAACGGAAGGCTACGACGTTCCTTCTCCATCCGGCATCCGGCTGCAAGCCCCGCCGATCATGAATGCACACGAGGACAGTGGGTCGGTCGAGCGTGTGGCAAATCGCATTTTGGAAATCAATCCCGAAGCGGTGCTCACGCACTCGCAAGTCACGGAATCCCCCGAGCATTTCGCCACCGCCATGCTCATGCTCAAAGGCTACCTTCAGGCAAAAAAGAGTGGATATGAGGGGATGATTTTGTTTTGGAATGAAATGTACGAAGTTTCTCTTTTGCGCGATACGTTTGCGCCGTGGAATACTTTTGTGGATATCTCGGACTATCGGGATGCCAAAAACGACTTCATCCGCTGCCACATCGCAATGGTGCCTTGTCCAGAGCGTATGGAATATCAGGATTTCTCCGGACGCTGCGGCTGCGCGCTCGCTGAACCCTTCGCTCTTGGCGTGTTCGGCTCGAAGCCAGAGCCTTTGGGAGAATTTTCCGAAGAAATCCATCGCAACTTCAGGGGGGGGCCGGCCGGGTGCTAACCCGAGTTTCCAAGGTTTTCTCCGACGGAAACCATAACGCCTTTACCGGCCTGGCATTCTTTGCCGGTCAATATTTCCTGGCTTTCCGCAATGCCTCCCACCATGGCAGTTCTCCCGAGAAGGGCTCGTCCTACGGACGCCAGATGATCCTCACCAGCCCGGACGGAGAGCACTGGAACCTTGCCAAAGAAACCCGGTTTGCCGCGCCGCCCGAGCTTGCACCCGATACCCCCATGGATGTGCGGGACAATTGGCTTTTGGTCGCCAATGGTCAGCTCTATTTGTTCTCGTTCGTGGTGAGCCCGTTGGGCCCGGATGGCGAATTTTTGGCTTTGCCTTTCTCAACCATGCAATCCACCAAAGATGGAAAAACCTGGTCGGACCCGCGCACCATCTTCCGCGGCGCGGTTTTGTGGAAGCCGATCTTCCAGAGGGGGGCCTTTTGGTGTGCCGGTTATGCCCGCACCCCAAAGGAAACCAGAACCCGGGATGGGACCGGGGACAAATCGGAAGTCCATCTCTATCATTCCCACGATGCGGAAAGCTGGACCCGGGGTGCCCGAATCGGACCCGGCAACGAGGCTGTTTTGCTTCCCCGCGATGGAGACACCCTCGAAGCCCTCGTGCGCACGGGAGCCGCCCCCGGTCACCTTCAGATTTACAGCAGCCGCTTTCCCTGGGAAAATTGGGAACACAAAGCATCCATTCCAAAAATAATCCAAGGCCCGCATGTGCTGACCGTGGCCGGACGTCACTTGCTGATTGCGCGCGAGGTGCCCACAGGCGAGGACGGGACTTCCCCTGCCCCTCCCGCGCTGCGGAGGACCAAAGTTTGGGAGCTCCGGGATGGTCACGCAGGCGAATGCTTGGAACTGCCCAGCCTGGGCGATACTTCCTATGCGGGAACCGTGGTGCGTCCTGACGGCAAACTGCTGGTCAGCTACTATTCCCAGCACGAACGGGAGCAGGAGGTTCCGGAACTTCTCCGTGGCGGCAATGACAAACCGGCCGACATCTTCGTCGCCTGCATCAACCCGGAGTTTGACTAGAGCGGTTACAGAGGAATTGCAATGCGGCGCTGCCCCCGATGGATGCAGCAGATTAAACGCCTTATCAGGTGACGACCTGTTACGATGTCAACATCCTGAAAAAAGTCGGCCGTCACATCGCGGGTTGCCGGTCTGGCTGGTCAGAGGTCGGTTTTCGTGTGGTGTGGGTCTTTGACCCTTCCTATCGGCGGCTCATCCCTCTGCGAGCCGGCGTATGCCATCGGCGTTGAGTCCCGCCAGTCCGAGTTCGGCCGCATTGGGGCCCTCCTCCCAGAAGTCACATCCGAGCGCCGTCCCACAAAGATCGACGAGGCCGCGGGTCACGGGTACGGGAATACCAAGTTGCCGGGCAATCGAGACGAACGGCACAAAGGCGAAGGGAACATCCTCGTGGATGTAGTGGACCGTGGTCGCCGCCGGCCATTGAAAATTCGCGTATGCCGGACAGGAGTGAATGGCCTCGTAGGCTGAATTCCCGAAGGCCCCGTAATACCGGTGCAACCAGCCTGCCGCCGGAATGAGATCAGGTAATCCGATGGCGGCACCCACCGCCCGCCGCTCGGCATCAAGGGCGTCTATCACGCGTCCGACCCCCGGGGTACATCCGTCCCGGTAGAAGGCGAAATTGGTCGTCGTCCGCTCCAGTTCCCCGGTATTGAGAAGGGTGATCGCCGGATGGAACATGGGATTCAGGTTCTCGAGGCTCGACTCAAGAACGCTGCGCATCGCCCGGGCCTGCGGATAGGCGAGCTGCACGAGTTGAAGCAGGCGACCTGTTTCCCTCGAAGGAAGTGCCGCGACGGGAAAATCCTGTTTCACTCCATCGACGAGAACTGAGGCTGGACCGACCTTGCGCACCGCGTAGACGAGGAGCGTGCTTTCCCCCAGAACGACCTTGCGGCTGCCATTCCGGGTGAGGGACTGTTTGAACCGCAGGGCCGCCCAGTATCCGGTATTGAAGAGCACGACCTGCCCATCCCTCACATGGGGTGCGATCGCCTCGACCATGCGCTGGTGCCCGAATACCGGGACCGATACCAGGACAAGCTCCGCACCGGCGAGTGCGACAGCGGGATTGGTCGTCACCACAGCCGGCATCACCAACCCCGTGCGCGATACCCCACGCAGATCAATGCCGCCCCGCGCGTGGATCTCCTCTGCGTTGCTGGCGAATTCTGGAAGCTCGAGGAGCTGCACCCGGTGCCCGGCCAGTGTGAGATCCGCTGCCATTGCCATGCCGCCCGCCCCGCATCCAAGAATGGTAATTGTGTTCATTATTCGCTTACGGCCCCGCGCGAGCATCTGCTGCCTCCTGCTTCTCCTGCGGCCAATAAGGGGGGAACTTCCAAATACTGAGATCGGGAATGAGGGGATGCCAGATATCCAGCGGCTGGACCGTAAGCGTGCGGTCGTTTTCCCGGTCGAGCGATGCGGGCAATGGCTGGTTGCGACCGGGAGTTCCCACAACCAGGGTACGTTCTGGAACGTCCTTAATCACAACCGCGCCAGCGGCGATGAAGCTTCCCTTGCCGATTTGTATCCCCGGCAAAATTGTGCATCCTCCGCCGATTGTCACGTCATCCTCGACAAATGCTCCCCGCGGCTCCGGGGCACCGCTCGGCCATCGTCCCGGTTTCATGTCGTTAAGAAATATGACCCCGGGGCCGACGAAGACATGGTCCCCAAACCATGTCCGGCTTGGTATATAAACATGAGCCATGATGCGAACCCCATCGCCCATCCGCACAATTCCCTCCAGTGTGGATTGATTGTTGATGTTGCAGTAGTTTCCAATTTTCACCTGGGCGCGAATGATGACATGATGGCCGGTCTGAAAATAATCGCCCGCCGAAACATCGCCGTAGATGATGGTTCCCATGCGAAGAATCCCGTTCGCGCCGATTTTTGCTCCGCCGGCAGCCTTGTGATATTTATACCCGACGACAACGCCGGGCTCTACAATGGTGTTTTCACCGATTTCAGCGAGGGTTTCCAATTTCTCATTCATAGGAGTGTTTCTTCCAGCATCTTCACGGCGGCCTCTGCAAGCGCGTCACCCGCAGGCACACAAAAGGGGAGCATGTGCAGCGTGTAGCGATAAAATGAACTGCAATAATCGAGATCCTCGCAGTTTGGGCCATCGGGGATATAGCCAAAGCTGTCCTGCCCCTCATGCATGTAGCCGCACGGAATCGTGAAAGGTAACGGCGTACCGCTTTTGATTTTCCGGCCAATGCCAAGGAAGGGTTCCCCCGGCAACCCGACAATGCCGACGTCGCCGATGCGGATCACCGCGATATGAAGGTCCAGGCTCTTCGGAGCTTCCTCAAGCCGGTTTTCCACATGAAAAGCCAGCGCCCACTTCAGCCAATCCATCGTCGGCTGCACCAAATTCATGCGCGAGGAAAGTTCCATGCTCCTTGAAAAATTCAAGCCGTCGCAGATGAGCGTTCCTGGCTCATCACCTCTCTCGCAGCGCACCAGAAATTCCTTCACCCCCTGGATCCGATGCTCGAGTTCCGCGACAGGGGGAACTTCCTTGTAAGGAAGACTTACCGAACGCCACAGCCACTTCAACCCCGTTCGCCCGGACTTCCTGAGATTCCCGGCGATTTTCAAGAAGGCTTCTCCGAGTTGGTGCCCGTAGCCCTCCGCGCGAAGCACACTTTTCTCAACGGAAAGATCGGAGAGCAGGCCCTTCGCATTCACATCGCCTGCGCATCCCTGCAAAAACCCTGCCGGCACGTTCCCGAATGCCCGGGAAAGGTCATCACAGGCGACCTGTGGATACTCCGCGCAGACCAGCGGAGAGTCGCAATGAAACGCCGTGACCGGATGTCCAGTAAATTGAGTCAGAAAACCAAGTGCCCGGTCCTCCTTGAAAAATCCCAGGACAAAGGCGTCGTCATCGATGTCGCCGTTAAAGTCTCCGCCCAGGAGCAGCCGGTCCTCTTCTCGCATCAAATACGTGGAGCCATCGGCGCGCCGCCCTTTCCGGTTGTGCGTGATGCGTCTTTCCTTACCGGTGCCATACCGCACTTCGCTCGGTTCAAGCCGCTCACGCAGGCTTCGGGCGTGCTCCACGGAGAGACGGAGAAGCTCCATTCCGTCATCTGTCAATTCCTCCTCCGGATTCAGGGCATCGGGATCCGGAGTCGTGAAGGTTCGATGAACCTTCGCATTCAGTTGCGTCGCCGAGTGGTTGTGCGATGAAAAGCAAAACACCTGCGACAGTGGGATCCCCAATTCTTCGCCGATGAACTTTCTCAGAAGAAGGCTCACATGATTGTAATCGGTAATAAAATTCGACGTCAGGATCGCGATCAAATTCGATTCCTCCCCGATGAGAAACAGGGAGCTTTTCAAGGGAGCGAAGACGCCGACAAGTGGTTGAGACCAATACGTGCCGGAACTGCGGGAGGATTTTGGAAAAATCTCAAAAGTTGCGGCGGCAAACATGGGCATAACGCGGACGGTCAGGGGATCAATCGGACTTTAGACCAAGAGCTTCGGCGGCATTTTGCCAAAACACATTCCCGATCTCCGTGGTGCCCCACCCGGCGATTTCCGCCGCATGCTTCATGGACAGAAGTTGCTCGTATACCGCCAGAATGGGACGCCCTTCGCAATGGGGAAATTTGAGGTCAAGTTGATCGGTTCTCACCGCCTGCCACGCACGGCCAAAGGCAGTATATTGACCCGGCCAATAGGTGGCACCCACTCCGTCCGACCCATAAAAAATGCGGCGCGGATTTTCTCCAGCAAACAGGGAGATCAAGGGACGGACGTCGGTGACTGCCGAAACATCGTAATAGATATTGGGCATGTCGCGCAGCTTCGCCAACCCCTGGCGGATGGGCCAGTAGGTAAAGCTGCGGGCGCAGTGGGCAAGGATCCACCGGATGCGCGGATAGCGGCGGTTCGTGAATTCTTCCAGATCGCGAAGATTGTGTTCATCCGCACAGGCGTCGGAACGCGAAAGATGCAGGGTCACCCACAATCCCAACTCATTGGCCAACTCCAATTGCGCATGCGGCAGGAATTCGTGAATGCGGCACTGGGCCACATCCCCGGTCACGGAAAACAACCGGTACGGCTTCAGCCCCACCACCCCGGGCGGGCGTGCGTTCCGCCGGATCTCCTCCAAAGCACAGGAAGGCGTGACCAGAATATTCAGGCGGGATTGAGGGTCTTGAAGAATTTGCTCCGTGCACCATTGATTGTGGGGAGCAACGTCGATTCCGGGGCAGGGCATCCCCAATGCCAGAAAATGCGTTTCCCGGCCGGGATACAGGACGGAGGCCCACTGCTTCAAGGTGTCCAGTCCGGCATAGGAGCGGGCAACAAAAGAACTGCTTGGCGGAGGCTTTGCGATGTGGCTCGGGTCGATGAGGTGAATGTGCGCATCAAAAATCCGTGAGGGCACAAAACTCTCCAGTTCCTCCTCCCAGATTTGGCGGTCCGATTGTTGATAGATGGATTCAGGTTGCATAAGCTTGGCTTCAGAGGAATCGGGATTCGGGAGTCATTTTCCCTTAGCGATATTGGGAGGGCGATCGTGTCGGGCATTCATGAGCTCAACATTCGAGGTTTCAGGAGCGGAACGTCGGCCTGCCCCATGTCCGGATCCAATCCCCTTGTTGCAGCCATCGCAATCGGCGGGAACCCCGAAACAAGGCGATCGGTGGTATATTCACTGTTTCAGCTCTGCCCGGCCCAGTTCCAGGGGGTTATGATGTAATGGTTTGTTGTCAAAATGCTTAACATTACAAATCTGCCAGCACAGCTCACAATTTCCAGCCCGCTTCAGTGGTCATGCAAATTGACCAGCTCAGTCAATCGGTGACGGCCAACCTCCCCGACGACAGTATCTGCTTGCAGAGGATCGGATCGGTCAATTCTGATAACCACCGACTTACAGCTTGTTGCCTCTGTAAGGTGGTATAGAATCTGCTTTGACGGAACTGCACACCATGAAAACACCCTCACCCTCCATCCGAACCCACTTCGCCCCTTATTGGATCCTTGCTGCAGCTTGCGCGGTGCTCATTGCCCTCCCGCAGACCGGAATGGCGGTTGATCGAACCAAGGCAAACAACACAACCAATTTAGACCAGACCGGGAGCTGGGCATTGGGGGTAGTTCCCACAAGCAGCGATGTTGGGGTCTGGGACGATACGGTTACCGGCACCAACACCACCGTCCTTGGCGGCAACCTTTCCTGGCAGGGCATCCGCGTTGGCGGAACCATCCAAACCGGTGCAGTTACCATCAATGCCGGCAATATCCTCACCCTCGGAAATGCCGGAATCGACATGACCTCCGCGCCAAGAGATCTGAATTTGAACAGTGGAATCACCGTGGGCGCAATTCAGGATTGGACTATTGGAGCCAACCGAACTCTCTACCTGAAAAGCAGCACAGGAAATTTGCTCAGCGGAAGCGCGAATATCACAAAAAAAGGTGTCGGCACCCTGCGTACCGAAACAGGCGCAAGCGCAGCCAATGATTTCTCCGGAAATTTGACGATTGAACAGGGAATCTTCCAACATTCAGGCAGCACCGCACTTTTTTCGGATCCATCCACTGCGACCGTGGTTCTGAAAGGCGGAGTGGAGGTCCGAAATGCCGGATCGGGGGTCGGGACAGTTACCTCGGGCAGCGGCAACGCCACCACATATATCGATGGGAACGTGACCTTCGTCGGAACGACGGGAGGCTCATCCGACAGCACACGTCTAGTCTTTGGCCGTGCAGGCAGCACACCGGCTGTAAACCTTCGGGCCAACGCCGAGATCAATGTCTCTAACGCGCCGGTCGGTCCGAACCTTACCGGAGGTCGAGTGACGTTTGGCGGCGTGAGCGAAAGCGGCGGAAATTTCAGTCTCACCAAGACCGGACCCGGCCTTCTTTATTTGGAATCCAAAGCCTCAACCTACACTGGGGGGACATTCATTAACGGGGGAACACTCCTGATTAGTAGCGGTGCCGTCCTGCCGACGGGCGGAAATGTCACGATCAACGGCGGCATCCTCTACATGAGCAACTTCAACAACCAGACGGTAGGAACCCTAACGCTAACGAACGGTGCCATAACACAGGGCCCCTCTTATCCGGCCGTAACCCTCTC
>JBGSSC010000178.1:0-6739 GCA_041737265.1 Terrimicrobiaceae bacterium
CAACTCATCGACACCAAACATCACACATGTCGGCTGATAAACATAGTCGGCAAGGTCTTCAAGGCGTGTCGAGCCGGTGAGCACAAGGCAGGCCTGCATCCCGACTTCGATCGCGCCGCGGATGTCGGTCTCCATCGTGTCGCCAACCATCATCACTTCGTGGGTCTGACGCTGAAGCAGCCGCCGGGCACGGAAAAACATATAGGGATTCGGTTTGCCTAAATAGTAGGCCCGCCGGCCCGTGCTGGCCTCAAGAAATGCCGCCAGCGCACCGGCTCCCGGACGTGTGACCGTGTTTTTTACCGGACACCAATAATCCGGGTTTGTCGCCACCAGCCGCGCGCCGGCCTCAACCATTTCGTGGGCCTTCGCGATCCGCTCCGCCGAGGGCGAACCCTCCCCGACAATCACATAGCTCGGGTGCAGGCTGTCGTTCGGAATGCCGACCTCCTTCAGGGCCGCCGAGAGCCCGGCCTCTCCAAGCACGAACGCCGTGCACTTCGGGTGGGTCTCAGCCAAAAAATCCGCGGTGTTCATCGCCGAAGTGTAGAAATGTTTCGGCGAGAGGTTCGTAATTCCGAGGTGTCCGAGTTTGACGACGAGGTCCTCGGGAGTCGGGGCTGAGTTGTTTGTGACAAAGAGAAACGGCAGCGCATTCTGGAGCAGGTACTCCACAAGCTCTGCCGCACCGGGAAGAAGCTGATTCTCCCGGTAGATCACCCCGTCCATATCCAATAAGTATCCTTTGCTGTTCATCATATAATGGTGCTCCGGGAGGGTTCCTCTTCCGGTTTCGGCAAAAGAGATCACGGTCTTCCTAACATTTTCCGTGCCAACTCCGGATAATCCGGCGGGACCCGGTGCCAAGGGCGGGCTCGTGGGCATTGGGATCCGGTGAGAAACAGCCGCCGTTGCCGCCGGATTATAATAATTTTGCTGCGCAAAATGGCTGATTCCCGCGACTTTTCACCCAGGGACCACGGAGCGGACCAAAATCCTATTTTCTGATTTGCGGAAATTCCGTATTGCGGTAAATTCGCGGTGTGAGCACTACCCTTCAACTCGGACACCGGGGCACCTTGACGCTGCCAAAGAAGCTGCGTGATAAATTCGGGCTCAAAAGCGAAAGCCTTGTGGTTCTCGAAGACACTGAGCAAGGGATTCTCATCCGGCCGGCCGTGGTATTTCCCATCGAGCGATATTCCGATCAACAGCTTGCAGAATTCGACGCGGAGAACAATGAGGCCATTGCGGAAGCCTTCCCACCGGCTCTGCGATAGCCCCGGGGGCCATGCTCATCTTTCTTGATGCCAATATTCTTTTTTCTGCCGCCCAACAGGGGAGTCCGGCCCATCAATTTGTCGTTCTACTTTCTGAGAACGCCACGCTCACGACTCATCCTGGTGTCTGGGACGAAGCCAAAAGAAACCTCGAAGCCAAGCGCCCGCAGTGGCTGCCGGGCTTTGTGGAGCTTTCGCGCCGGGTCATCAGGCAAAACCGCATGACCGCCTGCCCGGATGTTGGACTGCCTCCCAAGGACCAGCCCGTCCTCGCAGCCGCCATCGCCCTCCGTGCCGACCGGTTTGTCACAGGTGACCGGAGCCACTTCGGTCCGCTCTTCGGAAAAACCATCGGGGGGGTTCTGATCCTCTCCCCGCAATTGATGGTCTCAGAAATGAAAGCCTTGGGCTGGCGATGATGCTAAGATTTTGCATTTACAAACCCGGCGCACCAGGATGCCGGGGTGAGCAGCTTTTCGATTCGGCGCATGGAGGCCGCGGAGGTCTCCAAAATTGTGGATTGGGCGCGGCGGGAGGGATGGAATCCCGGGATCCATGACGCTGAGATCTTTGCCATGGCAGATCCCTGCGGGTTTTTCTGCGCTGAGACGGGAGGAAAAATGGTCGGAGGAATTTCCGCCGTCGCCTACGATGAGACTTACGGCTTTGTTGGCCTGTTCATTGTCCGTCCCGACCTGCGCGGTCACCGGGTTGGACTCGATCTCGCGGAGCGAGCACTGGACCACGTCGGCAAGCGCATCATTGGCATCGACGGCGTGCTGGCCAAAGAAAGGCAATACGCCAGGTTTTTCGGCTTTGTTGCCGCCGGGAGAAACGTCCGCTACGAGGGCCGTCCGGCGGGGAGTGTGACCCCCGGCCTGGTCGATGCCCGCGATGTGCCATTCTCCGACCTCTCCGCCTACGACCGCCGCCACTTCCCCGCGCAGAGGGAAGGATTTTTGCGGGCCTGGATCCACCAGCCCGGTGCGACGGCCCTTGCCGACACGCGGGGCGGAACGCTCCGGGGATACGGAGTCATCCGGCCGTGCGCAGTGGGAGCCAAGGTTGGCCCGCTCTTCGCGGATTCTCCCGCGGTCGCGGAGGAACTCTTTCTGGCACTCTGTGCCGCGTCCCCGGAAGGACCCGTTTACCTCGACACGCCCGGTGACAACCCCCGGGCTGCCGCGCTCGCCCGCCCATACGGGATGCATGAAGTCTTTGCCACCACCCGCATGTATCGCGGCGGAACACCCCGGTTTGCCATTGAAGAGGTTTTCGGTATCACCTCCTTCGAACTCGGCTGACTCATCAGCCACCCGAACCAACCCCGAGCCTCCTCACCCCCAGCCAAAGAACCTGTAACCCAACACCAAGTGTTACCTATGTTCTGAACCAGAAGTGTTACCTATGTATTGACTGCGCCCTTTCAATCCAGAATCAAGAATTTTGAATCAATAATTCCTGCCCTTCTCTGCGGGCTGTCAGCTTTTCCCCTCTCGCTTCGGCAGCCAGAGTGTGGTAAGCAAAAAATCTGAAGAGCCTTGTCGTTGCTCGTGATCCGGGGATTCTCGGAGGCACCCCCGTTTTTGTGGGAACGCGAGTCCCTGTTCGCAATCTGCTGGATTGCCTCGAAGGCGGCTACACCATCGACGAATTCCTCGACGATTTTCCAACCGTGAAAAAGGAACAGGTCCTCACCTTCTTGGAGGATACCAAGGCGGACTTGGAATTGGTGGTCCCGGCATGAGGCTCATCCTCGACGAATGCCTTCCAAAACGATTGACCCGCGAATTGCCCACATGATTCCGTTACCGTTCCCGCCGACCTACGCGCAGGTCTGCCGCATGGCGAAGGCCAAAAAAGTGTCGAATGCCTGGATCATCCGTGACGCCGTAGAAAAATACATTCAGGCCGACACTCCGCTTCTCGCTGTGAAGGAGTCCCGATGAAAACAGATCAAGTTTCGCCTTCCAGACCCGCCGGGCGGAATGTCTCCGAATTCCTCACTTCCAAGTGGTTCCTTGATTTCCTTCGCCTTGGGAAGTATCAATGACTCTATGGATTATCGGGAGCGCATCACGATTGAGCCGGGCAAGCGCGGCGGGAAGCCGTGCCTCCGGGGGCTTCGGATCACGGTGTATGATGTGCTCGAATACCTCGCTTCCGGTATGTCTCACGGGCAAATTTTGGAGGATTTTCCCTTTCTCGTGGAGGAGGACATCCTGGCCTGTCTGGCTTTTGCGGCTGATGCCGGTCGCCGGACATCCTACGCCGTGGCCGCTTGAAACTGCTGTTTGACGAAAATCTTTCGCCAAAGCTCGTGGAAAGCCTTGGCACGCTCTTCCCAGGATCTTCGCATGTTCACACATGCGGACTCGGAGCCACAGACGACCATCTCGTCTGGGAGTACGCAAAAGCCAATGGATTTCTTCTCGTTTCCAAAGATAGCGACTTCTACGAGTTGAGCCTCTTGGAAGGCCCGCCGCCAAAAGTGATCTGGATCCGATGCGGAAACCTGCCCACACCAGCCATCGAGAGTCTTCTCCGAAACCACCATTCGGAAATCGAAGGCTTTGATACTGACGACCAAACAGCCTTCATTTTGTCATAAGCGCCTACCATTACGCCAAGGCGAACGGAACGGAGATCGCGCGGGCGATTGCGGCCAACTTCTGAGAGTCAACCGCCCGCCCGGACCCAGCTAGAAGCAGAGATTTCCGCGCAAAGATCGCAGAGTCCGCCAAGGTGCAATCCAGAATCCCGCTGCGGTTTTCAATCCAAAGCCCAAAGCAAAGATTCTCCTTCTGCCGGAAATTTGATACAGCATCCTTCCTCATGAAGTCCGCACGAGCGAACAACAATCAAGTTGTGAGGCCTCGCTCGATCTCTTGTGGTTTTCTGACCATTGAATGGGGGAACTTATAAAGTATGGGACCTACCCCTTTGGCCGTATTGAGCAGGACATTACACCCGGAAGCCTTGAAAGCTGAACCGATCTGCTATAACCTATGAGCAATGAGCTGGATCGAGAGCGTCAACACGTGGCGGCAACTCCCGGCGGAGGAGAAATTCCTGCGCCGATGGAGGGCGATTCCTCACGATGTGGCCCAGAGCATGGCGTTCGAAAGGGAGCCGGTGGAGCTCGGCCGCCTGCAAGAGATACTCAGCCAGATCGGACTACCCGATTCATCGAAACAGCCCTTGGCACCCTCTCCTATTCGGAGATAGCCCCGATTCTGGCTGAGCGGGTGCTGCGAGTCGAAGCCCGTATCTACGGAGGGGATTTTGAAGGCCTCAATCTCGACGAGCGCCTCCTCTCTGAGCTTCACCGACTCATCTGCGCCGACCTTGTTCCGGATTGGGCCGGAAGGTGGAGAGCAATCGCGGTCCGGGTCGGCAATCTTGAACCCCCACTGCCGCATAAAATTCCCGTGCTGATGCGGGATTACGGGGCCGACTTCTCCGCCCGCTGGCCCGATGCCTCTGCAGGTCTGAGCCACCTCACCCTGGAATGCCTCGCCTTCGCAGAAGGCCGATTCCTGACGATCCACCCGTTCACCGATTTCAACGGGCGCACGATCCGCCTGTTCCTCCTTGAAATCCTTCGCCGCCTCGACCTCCCCCGGGTTGTCCTCGCGCCGGAGAGCGAGGTGGAGCGCCAGTCCTATTTTCATGCCCTGGATGCGGCCGACCGCTCCGATTGGCAGCCGCTGATCACAATTTGGGAAACCCGACTGATCAACGGCAACCCATGAATGCCGTTCAAAGCACCCCGGACACCCGAGGCATCGCCCTCGACAAGGTTGGTGTCTGTGATCCGAGGCGACCCTCCATCCAGAATCCAGAATTAAGAATCAACAATTCCCGGCCCCCTGCCCCTGCAGATGTCCCACCCCCCATGAGAGAATGTGCGGGGGAATGAACTCCCATGGCACACGAACTGAATTCTGAAAACGGACAGGCGTCTCTGATGTATGTCGGCGACGTCCCCTGGCACGGCCTGGGGACCCGCCTCGAAACCGCACCTGCAACCGCGCAGGAAGCAATCACCGCCGCGCATCTCGACTGGCAGGTGGAGCTGAGGCCGGTCTACGCCGGCGGAAAGGGCATGTTCTACAACATTCCAAGCCGGCAGGCTGTCGTCCGGGCCAACAAATGGGGCCAGGAAGACTGCCCGGTCTACGGGCTGGTCGGCCCCGACTACATCCCGCTGCAAAACCGGGATGCGTTCACGTTCTTCGATCCCGTTGTCGGATCAGGGGCCGTCAGCTACGAAACCGCGGGATCCCTCGGCAGAGGCGAGCGGGTCTGGGTGCTCGCCAAGGTCAAGGGACCCAAAGGTGAGTTTGCCATCAAGGGGAAGGATGTCGTTCAGAAATACCTGCTGCTCGCCAACGGCCACGATGGCCGGACGGCGGTCCGCGTGCTCTTCACCCCCGTCCGGGTGGTCTGCCAGAACACCCTTTCCTTCGCACTTTCCGAAGGGAGCGACCGCTTCAAGATTTACCATAATCCGGGCATGCACCGGCGCCTCGAGGATGCGCAGGAATCAGTGAAAGAGATTCTGGGCTACTACGATGACATTGAAAAGCGGTTCCAGGATTTCGCGGACTTCGAAATGACGGGCAACCGGATCGCCCGCTATGTCATCGGTGTTTTTCCAACTCCCGCCCACAAACGGGGCCAGAGCGAGCGGAGCTTTGAAGAAACAAAAGCGAAGGTTTCCGCAACCCGCC
The DNA here is from genome assembly GCA_041737265.1 of Terrimicrobiaceae bacterium. GTDB lineage: Bacteria > Verrucomicrobiota > Verrucomicrobiia > Chthoniobacterales > Terrimicrobiaceae > JBGSSC01. Next base: position 6,017 of record JBGSSC010000178.1, read on the forward strand.
ATGATGCCATCCGCCTGTTTGAAGAAGGCAAGGGCAATACGGAACCCGGAATCCGGGGCACACTCTGGGCTGCCTACAACGGAGTCACCAAACTCGTCGACCACCATTCCCGCTTCACGACCCCCTGGCAACGGATGAACAGCATCTGTTTCGGCGATGGCGAAAGACTCAAACACCGCGCCCTCGAACAGGCATCGGCTCTCTTTTCAGCGAACTGAAGGGCAAACGGGAACTGGCCACGGAGTAAGAATTTGTGTAATTTGATTGTTTCCGTGAATCGGATTTTGCCTCGCATGAAAGCTTCCGCTCTCATCGACTCCCTGATCCTGACCGTTCGCGGCCAGAAGGTCCTCCTCGATGCCGATCTGGCAACAATCTACGGCGTCCCGACCAAACGCCTCAACGAACAGGTCAAACGCAACGCCGATCGCTTCCCGGAGGATTTTGTTTTCCGGCTGTCCCCATCCGACCTGTCCGACTTGAGGTCGCAATTTGCGACCTCAAGCACGAAAGTGGCTCTTGGCCAATATGATGGAGCTTTGAAGTCACAGTTTGTGGCCGCAAAACAAGGCGGGAGGCGGTCCGCCCCCAATGCCTTCACAGAGCACGGGGCCATCATGGCTGCGACCGTGCTCAACAGCCCGGAGGCCGTGAAGATGAGCCTCTTCGTCGTGCGGGCTTTTGTGAAGATGCGCGAGCACCTCGCCGCCAATGCCGAAATCC
>JBGSSC010000191.1:0-2620 GCA_041737265.1 Terrimicrobiaceae bacterium
AACTTCCCTCGGGAGTGTGGCACATTCCACACATGCCAACGCTTGCCACCCGGCGCGCACCTGCCCCCCGGGCCCCCATCGAAAGGTACGAAGAAGAACTGTCCGAGCTTTTTGCCGACCTGGCCGAACTTTTTGGCAACCCTCGTTCCTACGGCTCGATTTACGGACTGCTCTTCGCCTCGGAGTCCCCCCGGACCATGGATGAAATTGTTGAAGCTCTGGGCATCAGCAAGGGATCGGCGAGCATGGGGCTGCGCCAGTTGGAGGATTTCGGCGCGGTGGTCCGCGACCGCACTGCCACCGCCCCTTCGCACTACACCGCCCGCTTGGAAATGAGATTGCTGATCGGCGGCTTCCTCCGTGGACGTGTAATCCCCCGCATCTCGAGCACCGGCGAAACGATTCGTGCGATCCGCCAACAACTCGAGGAGGATGGAGCTCACCGGACCGCCCTCCAGCGCATCGACCGCCTCGACCGGTGGCACAAAAAGGCCCGAACGATTCTCCCGCTGATTCAAAAACTCCTGAGCGGGCCATAGAACATTTCCTCTGAAAAGAGGCCCAGCATCCCATTTGCCCGAAGGTCTTGCCGGCATTACGCCGCAAACGACCAAGGGCGGCAGCATGCCCGCCCGCCCGCCTTGTCACGTCCTGATTTCGGTTTGACACATTTTTTCTGTTTTGTTGTGGGCCACTCACGGCGGAATGTCCCTAAATTTCTGCTCTGGCAGAACTGCCCCCATCGGGATTTCTCCGGGACCACCCGCGCGGAGCCCGTCCCCGAAGGGGTGGCCCGTAGGGCCAAGGGCGTAGCTCGGGTGGTCCCGGCGAAATCGGCGGTTTCATGGGTGGTCCCTAAGCGGCTTTTTGGTGCATATCCGCTGGAAAAGCATATCCCAGACTCGTATGCGGGCGGCGGTGGTTGTAGAGCCAAACTGCTTGCTTGAATGCCTTCTTGGCCTGCTCCTTGATCAGGAAGTCCCGGTCCATTTCGTATTCCTGCTTGAGGATTCCATTGACCCTCTCGGCCATCGCATTCTCGTAACAGTGGCTCACCTCCGTCATGCTGATCTGCAGGCCCCGTGCCCGCAAACAATTCACATATTCGTGGCAGCAATACTGGCAGCCTCGGTCGGAATGGTGGAGCGGATATTTGTCGCTGGGCAGCTCCTTCAAGGCTTTGGCCAATGCTGCCAGGCATCCTTCCGCCTCCAGGCTGTCTCCAATATGCCAGCCCACGATCTTGCGCGAATACACATCCGTGATCAAAGCCGCATATAAAAAGCCTTCTTGAGTGCGCACATACGTTAAGTCGCTCACCCATGCCTGGTTCGCCTCGATTACGGTCATGGTTCGAAGTAAATTCCCGAAGACCGGCAGACTGTGCCGCGAATCCGTGGTGCGTGCACGACCGCGCTTGCTTTCCACCAACAGGCCTTGCCCTGCCAGCACCGCAAAAAAACGATCCCGCCCGATTTCGACCCCATACCCGATCAATTCCTCTTTGAGCAGGAAATGCAGCTTCCGGCACCCGATCCGCGGGTGCAAGGCACGCTCCCTGCTTACCAGACGTTTGATCAAATCCTCGTCCGCAGCCCGTCGGCATCGCTGCCGTCTCAGTGCATAGTAGTTCTGGCGGCTCATCCCGGCCGCCTGACAAACCACCGAGACGCCACAACTCGGCACCCAATCCCCGCTCTCGATTACTTGGTGGGCGGCTTCCCATCGGCTTTTTTTTTAAACTCCTCCATGTCCTCAATCCCCGCCCGACGGCAGGCGATATTCAGATAGGCACGCTCCAGACGCAACTCCAGAGTCGTGTCACTCAGGGCACTCTCTAGCTCCCTGATGCGTTTCTTCATTCGCTCGTATTCAAATCGATCTTTGCTCGTTTCCACGCGTATCAACTTTCCTTTGAGGTGGTCCTTGCCATATTTTCGCAGCCAGTTCAAAACCGTTGCTGTGCAACCTATACCATGAGCTTGCGCTGCATGGTGACAACAACGGTAACTGCCCTCTTCAATTTCCTTGATAACCTTCAGCTTGAATGATTCACTGTATCGAATGACCCTGTTTCTTTGCATTGATGCTCCTTTCGAAGTGTCAACCTATTTCAGGACGGGACAGGAATTGTTAATTCTTGATTTTTAATTGTTGATTCATAGTGCCGACCTACCAGTTGCCAGAGGAGCTTCCTTGTTACCAGGAAGCACGTATTTTTAGGACTGCTGTTGCCGAGTTCTCCAAGAAACTACCGCGTGAGGAGGAATTCCGCCTGAAGGACCAAATGCTTAGGGCCTGCTGTTCACCCCACGCGCGGGTGGTCAGTTTCCAGCTTTTCAGAATCTCAGATTTTCTCTCGATCACGCTCCCATCGTCCATCTACCATCTTTACCACTTTCCGCTTCTCCATCCGTGCACTCCGTGGAGTCGGTAACAACCTGCAACCCTCAACCTGCAACTTCGCTTCCGGCGGCCCGCAACACCAGCGAAGCTGGCACGTGAGTTGACATGTCGGAATCAGCTCAGGAGAAGCGGTTGAAATCCGGCGGTTTGGAAATGAGTATCGTTTGTTGCCGCTTCCGAGAGGCCCAACTTTTTCATGACAGCGAAACTTGTG
>JBGSSC010000207.1:0-2119 GCA_041737265.1 Terrimicrobiaceae bacterium
CCTTGTGACCAAGCGGTCTCTCGCAGACTCCAACACGGCCTGGGCGCAGGGAGGCGTTGCGTGCGTGGTCAGCGAAGAGGATTCGTTCGATCTCCATATCCAGGACACACTTGTGGCTGGTGCCGGCCTCTGTGATGAAAATACCGTCAGGACAGTGGTCACAGAAGGTCCCGCCCGGATTGCGGAGCTTATCGCAATGGGTGTGCGATTTGATGAGCGGATTGACGACAACGGCACGAGGGAACTCGACCTTGGGCGTGAGGGAGGCCATTCGAAGCGCCGCGTGCTCCATTCCCACGATACCACCGGCCAGGAAATCGAGCGCGCATTGGTCGATCAGGTTCACTCGCACCCCGGGATCACGGTCCTGGAAAATCACATGGCGGTTGATTTTATCACCACTGGAAAACTCGGTTACGCAATGCAGAACAGCTGCGTGGGGGCCTACGTCCTTGATTGCACCACCGGAGCCGTCGAGACGATCCGCAGTGATGTCAATGTGCTGGCCACCGGGGGCTGCGGAAAGGTTTACCTCTATACGACCAATCCCGACATCGCGACTGGAGACGGCGTCGCGATGGCGTGGCGTGCGGGAGCGACGATCGCAAACATGGAATTCGTCCAATTCCATCCGACCTGCCTTTTTCACCCCGAGGTGAGGTCCTTCCTGATCAGTGAAGCGATTCGTGGAGAAGGAGCAACTCTGCTCGATGAAAAGGGTGTCCGCTTCATGGAGAATGCCCACCCGCTGAATGAATTGGCACCCCGGGACATTGTCGCCCGGGCAATCGATGCACAAATGAAACGGACCGGAAGCAAATGCGTCTTCCTCGACATCACCTCGAAACCCGCCGACTTCATCCGCTCCCGGTTCCCCATGATCTATGAGAAGTGCCTGAGCCTCGGCATCGATATCACCCGCCAACCGATTCCGGTGGTTCCCGCCGCCCATTACCAGTGCGGCGGAGTGAAGACCGACCTCAACGGCGAAACAAGCCTTCGCGGACTCTACGCAATCGGCGAAGCCGCCTCGACCGGGCTGCACGGCGCAAACAGGCTTGCAAGCAATTCGCTCTTGGAGGGAGTCGTCTTTGCCCACCGCGCCTACGCGAAGGCTTCCCGCAACCGCCACACCCGCCAGGACTTCGCTGTGCCGGAATGGCGTCCGGGTGAAGTTCAGGACGTGGATGAACTCGTCGTCGTCTACCACAACTGGGATGAAATCCGGCGCCTAATGTGGGACTACGTCGGGATCGTAAGGACCGACAAAAGACTTCAAAGAGCGGCCACCCGGCTGCGCAACCTCCATTCCGAGATCCAGGAATTTTATTGGAACTTCCGGGTTTCCCGGGATTTGCTCGAGCTGCGCAACCTTGTGACCGCGGCCTCGCTCATTGTGGATTGCGCATTGAGCCGGAAAGAAAGCCGCGGGCTCCACTTCACGTTGGACTACCCCGAACCCGATGATTCGAAATTTCTGAAGGAGACCACACTGCGGAGAAGCTGAGTTTTTTTGCAACTTCCCGGAGGAATGCGGGTTGCATCCTACAGATATGAAAACCCTGACACTCCTCGCCGCACTCAGTCTTTCGATTCCTGCCGCCCTCGCAGAACCTCCTCCCGGCATGCCCCCTGGCCCCGGACAGAAACCCCGGGAAATGGCCCGGGATCACATGATGAAACGTCTGCCGCCCGAAGAGCGCGAGCGGTTCGAAGCGGCAAGGAAGAAGGCATTGGAAGACCCTGAGATCGAAGCGCTTCGCAACAAAGCCGAGACCAGCAACCGGGAATTCTTCGAGGCGATGAAGGCCAAAATGAATGAAATCGATCCGGGTCTGAAAGATATCCTCAAGAAGCAGATGGGCGAGCGAAAGGGAAAGCCGGAGGGGAACAAAGCAAGGGACGGCAAACCTCGTGGAAAAGGTGGCTTCGCAGGTCTTGACGAAGCGGAACGCCAGCGTTTGATGGCGGCGCGCGAAGTTGCCAAACAAACCCCTGCCGTTCAGGCCGCTGAAGCCAAACGCGAAGCAGCCAAGACCCCGGAAGAGCGGGAATCAGCCGGCCGCGAGTTTGCCGCAGCCATGCGCACCGCAATGCTGCAGGCAGCCCCCTCGCTGGC
>JBGSSC010000258.1:0-7284 GCA_041737265.1 Terrimicrobiaceae bacterium
ATTCTATTCCTGCGCAGGAAACAAAACCTATGGCATCCTGATCCACATCCAGGTTCTGATGCCCGAAGCGTGTTTGATTCAGGCTGTAGCGGATCCGTCGATCAGGATTACGATTACGGGTAGGATTGGACCGTGCGAGGGCTCGTGCGCGACGCATTTCTACTTACTTCCGCACAAAGATGTTGCCCATCACGGTGGGCTCTTTGAACTTGGTCCCGCTTGGTGAGAGCATGTAATGCTCCGGAGTGTTGCCCGCCATGCGCTGGCGGCAAACATTGACCCCCCACGGATAATACGGCGTTGGCCGCCCGCCGGAAATGGATTCGGCGTCGATGCGGACTTCGGCCGTCCACCGATCGGGGTACTTTTTCACTGCAACCGCTCCGACTTTGTAAAAGTCCGGCAGATCCTCGACCCGCTCGGTAACACATTCGTCGAAAACCACTCCTGCAGAGTTGATGCCGATGAAGGGGCGGATTCCCGCGGCAGTTTCCAGCCGGATTTCCACCATATCATCGGCAAAAATGCCCATGGAATCGGGATCTTTGCAGGATTCCACCAGCCGGTCCATTTTTGGCTCGCGACACTCGATGCCGACGATCAACGCAGAGTTGTCATTGATCCAGCGGAACGCAACTTTGGTTTCCACGTGTTGAGGCATCTCCCCGGTTAGCATCCCGCGAAGGGGCTGGAACGCATAGCCCTCGGGGTCGTCCGCCCGCCAAAACGGCTTGTCCAGATCGCCATCGATCACCGGGGCCTCCTTGGCTGTTTTGATCTGAAGATTGGGACCGGTACGCTTGAGTTTTTCGAACAGCAGCTTGAGGGGCTCCATCTCCCCCGTGATGCCCGCAATACGACGCCCATAGATGGAATCCCCGGCCTTCTCCTTCGCGCGACCCAGGATGTCGAAGAAGCGGTCCACGTCGGCCTGTTTCAGAAAGCCTCCCGCGGAGGTGATCTGACGCGGCTCAGGACGCATCCATACCGACTCGGCGAACTCGAAAAACTCTTTCATCTCGGCCTTTGCAGGTCCGTAAAAGAGCTCAAAGTACTCATCCATTGTGGCCTTGATGTCCAAGTCGCGGTTCCAACACAGCTTGCTGTGCAGGTAAGGCATCAGGTGGCTGATCCACGGCCGGGCCATAACCGGCATGTTTGCCGCTATCGGATCGAATTTGCCCGCGCTCCAGCCGATCTCCGCAAGGAAGCCAAGCGCATGGTCATACAACCCATCGAAGCTCTGTTTCATGAGCGACGGAAAAATGACCGGAACGGGCGGAAAGTTGTAGTTCGGAGCATGCTGCAGGTAATACTCCCAAATAAGAAGCTGCTCCGGGCTGTTCATGGCGGCAATCCACTCGTTGCGATTGGTTAGTTCGTGAGCCCGGGCGGGCTGGCTCCATCCGGCACTGGTCTGCGTGAATCCCACCGTGAGATTGTCGGGCACCTTTTCCACGTTCGATGGGATCCTGCTGGTGATCGCATAGGCCATCATCGTGAATTTTTTGTCGGGAAATTTTTCCATCAGGCGGCGGCGGACATCCATTGTGAAATCCCAGGAATAGTCGCTGAAGCGTCCGGATTGTCCGCGCTCCTTAAATTTGTCCCACCCTGCGGCAATATCCCCGCTGTCGAGCAGGCTCCAGCCATCGGGTTGCCCGATGCCCATGTAGCCGATGCCGGGAAAGAATTTGTCCACTGCACCGAGATACTCAACCATGTCGGTGCGCAGGCGCTCGTTGCTTAGACGCGGGATACTATAATCGACCTTGCCCCCGACCCGACCGTAATATTCCTGCGGCTGTTCTTCCGGAGCGATTTTGGTTGGGCCACTCACGCTGTGATAAATGGGAATAAAGCGATCGGCCCCGACCCGCAGGGCCTTGTACCACAAAAACTCCTCCGGAATGGAAATCCCAACCTTGCAATCAGCAAAAAAGCGCACCGGAAATTCGGGCTCCTCGCTCGTGTTCTGAACTTTGACAGAAAGGTTTTTGGATTCGGGAATGACCATCCCCAGTTCCGGAATCGGCGCATACCACCGCATGCCCAACTGCTCGAGCAACGCGTAAACTCCATACAGCGTGCCAGTGCCATCGATCGTGTGAAACCCGAACTCCTCGCTGAAGTCGCGCCGGTCCAACAGGGGGGGCAAGCGCCACTTGTGACCGATCCATTCCTCCCAGGCCGCCTGCCGCTCACTACGTGGAACCGCATTGAGGCGTTCGTAAAAGCCTGCAAACGACTTGGCGAAGTTGTAGAATTGCGGTCCGGCCACGATGACGTGGTTATCCGCAGCGACAATTTTGAATCCGTCGTGCTTGAGTCCTTCGAGAGAAAACCCAAGCTTCCGGGTCCCATCGCTTTCACCAACGTAGATCTGGTTGGCAACACCTGCGGTTGGACTGGGGACGATTGGCAGCGAGGCACCGGACATCGCTGCGAGGTGCTTTTGCAACTCCGCAGCCGCGGTTTTGATGCTCGGTGAGGCATCGGCGGCCATCACGATTTCCGCTACCGGCTTGCTCTCGACAACCAGAGGGACAGTGGATGCGCCATGAGCGGCGGACGCCAGAATAAGGGGAAACAAGATCGAAGGAATTTTCATAATGAAGGAATCTATTCGGCCAGCCGTTTGCGTGCGGCTTCTACCTGCACGGCAGGCGCATTCGCGACCGCCGCGGCTTTCTCAAAGCTGCTCTTTGCTTTGGCGGTATCATCCATGGCACGGTAAACATCGCCATAAGCGATCAGGACCGTGCAAACCCAATGCGGGTCGTTGTTGGTCCTCTGCTCAAGCTCGGCAAGGTCCGCCAGCGCCTCCTTGTGCCGGCCCATGCCCGAAAGGAGCAAGGCCCTCTCACTCAACCCGCGCTGCATCATACCGCCACCGGACGTTGTCAGGCGAATGAGCTCATTATAGGCCGCGAGCACCTGATCGGAGCCGGCATTCGCCGCCTGAGCATTCTGTGCCAGGGCATGCCAGACACGGGCCTGATTGAGGTTCGAGACGGTGGCTTCGAGCGCCAACCGCAAATCGCTTTCGGCCTGGTCGTGCTGCCCGAGAGCGGTACGCGCGCGGGCGCGGGCCATCAGGGCGGGGAAGATCAAACTTTCCGGCCAGGTTTTGAGATCGATCTCCTGCGCACGATCTGCAAGCGCCTGCCACTGGCGGGATTCTTCCAACAATTTGATCTTGCAGAGCTCCCCCATCTCCGGCTCCGGAATTCGATCCGCAAGTTGCATTGCTTCTTCGGGTCGGCCTGCTTTTGCCATGGCCAAAGCGGCAAGGGTCAACGCATCGGATTTTTGAACCGGATTCGGATAGCTCTCCGCCAATCGGATAAAAAATTCCGCCGCCGCTTCGTGCTTGCCCTCATTGACCAACTCCATGCCCTCGGTTCTCGAGTTCGGATAATTTCCAAACGATGGCAGGCATGTTGCCAGAAACACCAAGGTCGCAATGTAAAGCGCAAGTTTCGTCATTCCACCCAGCTAAGTCCAACACTCCGCATGGTCAAGGGCCGCCAAGCTGGTCAGGAGAACTCACCTGCCGTGGATCGGATCCTGTTCTGAATGGATCCTCACGATATTCCGGTTGTCAATCCGGCTTCAACCGCCGCTCTTGCTCGATGTCGACCGGGGCGGCTTCAAGAAACACCAGTGCATAGTGCCGGAACGCGGGAAGAATGAGCTCCCTCCGGTCCCCCCCGCCTTTCACCGGAAGATCACCGAACCCGGAATCCGGGGCGGCGAATCCTGCCGTGCTTGTCTTTGAAAAACCGCTCCCGAACTTGATGCTGACACCACTTGTCCACTCCCCATTCCCGGATTGATCCCGAAAATGAAAAAGCAACCGGCCGTCCTGACATTTTTGGGAATGCACGAGGATGTTCTCGGGCCTGAAAAAACGCACAACCGGACGGAATCCGGATCCCAGAAAAAATTCGTCAAAGACGACATCATCGGCTTCCCGCAAGGAGAGGCCTCGTTTGCCAAAGTAGCTTTCCGGATCAGTATGGACGACGGCGGGGTGCAAAAATGCCTCCTGCCATGTCTCTCCGAAGCCCCTCGAGAAGGTGAAACCCTCTGAATTTCGCAGAGCGGCCAGGTCGCCGGTGTTCCGGGGAATAAACCACTCATCGGTCTGGCCGGTATGGCCTGCCATCCACACATGGCAGCCCGGCTTTTTGGCAAACGCCCTGATTTCTGCAAACTGCTGATCGGAGACCGCTCCCACATGAAAGGCGATGAGTAAAGAAACAGATTCCGGAAGCGGCCTCCCGGGAAACACAATGTGAAATGGAATGCCGCGCCGCAGAAGATATTGGTGCAGAGCAAGGTTCAGGCGGATTTCGCCGCTTCCGAAAAGAGATGCGGAGAACGGATCATGCAAAATGGCAACTTCGGCCCGTGTGTGTCGTGATCCGGAACCGACAACCGTTTCAAGATTGCGAAAGAAAGCCACCGCTTCGGAAAAGGCCGACGACATCTCCGGCTGGCGCTCGCAAAAGAAGCTCCCTCCGTCTCCCGCGGGCCGCAAGGCCCAGTTGTTTCCAAAAATCCCTCCAAAAGAAAATTCCTCTGCCAAGCCGGCCCAGATCCCTCCCGGAGGGTGCGGTGGCAAAACCCCCGTGGCAGTGGATCTCCATGCGGTTACCCAAATTCGATAGTTCCCCGCTTCGGCAAGCAGGTGGGCCTCCGTCTGGGACGCAATCCAGCCCTCCTCGATCCGTGGCATATTGCCATTCTCGCAACAGAGGAAATCAAAAGCCTCCGCTTCCCGGGACGGGTCCACACACTGCGCGATCATGGCAGCCTCCCCGCGGGGAAACGCCGGATTGCCGGCCACCACCAGATTCGGGAATTCCCTTGCCAGGCGCTGCCTCAATTTCCTGAAAAACCCGAGGCGAACCTCCACTCCGAATTTGAGCCAGAGGATTTGCAAGGGATCGAGCCCGACCCAGCCCTTCGAAGGAATGGGCGGAGGCTGGATGTGGCTGGAAAGCGGGATCCCGGCAACTGCCTCGAAATCCCCGCGATCAGCCAGGTATTTCCGGAACAAATCCGCGCAGCGAGCACACCAACAATGCTTGTAATAGGCATTGTCGAGATGGATGCCGTCAAAACCGATGGCGCGCACGCCATCCACGATGACATCCGAGAGATAATTTGCGTATTCCGGCGAATTGAGGCAGGGGGCCGCACGGTAATAGGCATTGCTGAACACCTGCATGCTGCCGTCCCGGTCACGCGCCACCCACGAGTTCCAATCTTCGATCTCCGCCCCAAGGGTCTCGTAATACAAACTGCGGGCCTGGGCGTATCCCCAAACCTTGAGGCCGCGCTCCCTGGCATAACCCACGAAGGCGGCTAACTGCGGCCATGTCTCCTGTTCAAGCCGCCTCCCGAACCCCTTGAAAAATTCGGTGATAAGAAGGGTCGCACCAAGCTCCGCCGCAGCGTCAATCATCTCAGTCCCGAACTTCCGCCGTTCCCAGTCCGGCAACCATGCGCCCTTTCCAAAAAATGGCGACCCGGATTTGCCCATGCGCCGGTAGTGCCTCATCGGCTCCCAACCTGCCCAAAACCAACATTCATAAGGTCGGGGGGATTGCTCCCGGACGATGTTTTGGTGATGGTCTCCCATAGGCAAAGATCTCAAACTGTGGCAAGGTCCACGATGTGGAGAGAGGGCGAAAAACCGTCTGTCTCTCCCAGATATAATTTACCTTCCCAGAGGCAGGAGGCATGAATGTAGCAGCGCTCGTAGGCGGGATTGACGGCTCCGCAGTCGGTGATCGCCTTGGGACCCGCGATCGAGGGATCAAATCGCACCAGGCGGGTATGAGGATACCCGGCACTAATCCAGATGATCCCTTCGCCATCCTCATCCATCGAGGTGACCCGCCCGCCTTCCGCCAGCCTCCCGACAAGAATGAATTCCTCTGTTTCGGGATGGAAGCGGAACAGGAGGGAGTTCGCGACTGTTCCCATGAATATTGTGCCATCCCGCGTCACCAACCAATGATCAATGCCCTGGTTGCCGGCGATTTTTGCGCCGGGATCACTGAGGATCACCCGACCAGTGTGGTGAAGGCGGCTCTCTCCGGGAGCGAATTTCAGAAGCTTCAAGGCACCGTCGGCCCGGTCAATCCAGGCGCCGTAGCAGGTGCCGTCACCTGCCACCACCATCCGGTGAAATGCATAGTCGGAGATCCGTCCGTGGTCAGTCAGTTGTCCCTTCCCGATATCCACGTCAAAGAAATGATTATCGGGGATGGTGTGACCGAATGCCCGGCCGCGCAGCGGATCCACCAGCAGGGATTGTGAATAGAGAAACGCCGGCAATGCACAAACTTCCTCGGCAACATCCCTCCCGGGATAATAACGCAGGATCCGGCCGCCGGGATCCATTTTCTTCCGATCCCACTGGCTGAGATCGGGCAAACAAAAGTCCGTGTAAGTGACGTCGGGAAATCCTTGTGAGCGCTTGCGGGCAAGCATCCGCTCGGGAAGTTCGGTCCGGAAATAATTGACGGTGACCGGAAGGCCGTCCCAGGTCAGATGACTGCACTCTCCTAGAAGCAGACTGCCGTCGGGCAGCACTCCCATCGCATTATGAAATTTGCCGCAGTAGCCTCGATCTCCGATCCACGGGCAGATCTCCGACGCCATCGAAATCCGGCCCGTCGCGATGTCATACACTGCGAGCAACCGGGAACCCCCGGTCAGCCCGAGGTAGATTTTTCCTCCGACGCGCGCCATGGATGTGATGGCGATTGCCAAGCGGTCGGGAACGCTGAGTTCCTGGATGGTCATTTCATAAAGTGCGGAATGTCATGGGTGCATCCTATTTCCGGACGAAGATGTTTGCCATGAATTTGGGATCCTTGAAGGAAGGGGCGCCCGCGGCAAGGGTATAGTATTCGGGCGACTTTCCTGCCATGCGCTGGCGGCCAATGCTGACTCCCCAAGGGTAAAAAGGCACCGGGCGCACTCCGGAAACCGGCTTGGCATCGACCCTCATTTCCACCGTCCATCGGTCGGCCAGCTTCTTCACCTCCACGGCGCCAACCGAATAAAAGGAGGGCAGTGCACCCGCATCCTCCATGACACATTCATCGAGCACGGTCCCGGCAGGGTTTGTCACTATCAAAGGCCGTATCCCGGCCGCTGTCTCGATCCTGACTTCAACCGTGTCATCCGAAAAAATCCCCTTGGAATCCGGATCTTTGCACTGCTCCCGGATTGCATCCATGTTGGGTTCCATGCACTCGA
>JBGSSC010000260.1:0-1673 GCA_041737265.1 Terrimicrobiaceae bacterium
GCGGTGCCAAAAGAGTTTCGAATTCGCGGAGGCTCGGATTGATGAGGAGAGGCTCGCCGCAACGTCCGGCAACAGCTTCCGCCGTTTTGAGCCCGTGGCCGGTGATGCTGAGAACGATGCTTTCATTCCTGGGAATGTGGCCGGCATCAATGAGCTTTTTGGCGCAGGCCACGGTCACGCCGCCGGCCGTCTCGGCAAAGATGCCCTCGCACTCGGCAAGCAGGCGGATCCCTTCAATGACCTCCGCGTCGCTGCAGTCCTCGGCAGAGCCTCCGGTTTCGGTCATGGCATGAATCGCATAGTAGCCGTCGGCAGGAGTGCCGATGGCGAGGGATTTGACGATGGTCTCAGGCTTGGCGACAGGCTTCACAATATCCACACCGCGTTTGAGCGCTGTGCTGATCGGAGCACAACCGGTGGCTTGGGCTCCATGCACGGTGTAGGGCTGTTCGGGGAGCAGTCCGACACGAATCAGCTCCCGGTAGGCCTTGTCGATTTTTGTGAGAAGCGATCCGCTCGCCATCGGGATCACCGTGTGGCGGGGCAGACGCCAACCGAGTTGCTCGGCAATTTCAAATCCCTGGGTCTTCGACCCTTCCGCGTAGTAGGGGCGGAGGTTCACATTGACGAACCCCCATCCATACTTGCCGGCGATCTCCGAACAAAGGCGGTTTACCTGATCATACGGGCCGTGGATTCCGATGACCGTAGTACCATAGACGAGCGATCCCAGGACTTTGCTCTGTTCGAGGTCGGCGGGGATCAGCACATAACTTTTGAGACCGGCCGAGGCTGCGTTTGCCGCCACCGAGTTGGCAAGATTTCCGGTCGAAGCGCAGGCAACAACCTTGAAACCAAGTTCCAGGGCGCGGGTTAATGCGACTGAGACGACGCGGTCTTTGAATGAGAGAGTCGGGTAGTTGACCGTGTCGTTTTTGACGTAGAGCTCCTCGACTCCGAGTGCAGACGCGAGCCGGTCAGCACGGATCAGCGGTGTGAAGCCAACCTGAAGGCCGACTGTCGGACTCCCGTCGATGGGCAACAACTCGCGATATCGCCACATGCTTTGCGGGCGGGATTCGATGGCAGCACGGCTGATTGACGCCGAAATGGCATCATAGTCGTAGGCCGCCTCCAGTGGTCCGAAGTCGAACTCGCAGATGTGGATGGCCTCTTTGGGATAGAGTCGACCGCACTCGCGGCACTTGAGATTGGAGAAGTAGGGTTTGTTTTCGTCGCTCATAGGATGGCTTCTTAACGAAAGCGGCGACGAGGAACCCGGGCCTTGCGGACCGGACTCATCTCATCTGTGCCTGTGGACTTGCGCCCGCAGAGCTGGATTTGGCACCTGGACCTCGCAGCCTGCATTGGTAAATGCGGACCTGAGCGGTTGCCGTGGTTTCGCAGGGCCAGTCCCTCCACCACTCTCGATAAGATGGGCGCAAGGTCCTCGCAGAGTCCTGCTTCGTCAAGCAGATTTTTCGCGGAGCTGTCGCAATTTTTCAAATGCCGTCCCCGAATCGAGGGATTCAACCGCCTTGGCCAGCCCCTCGGAAAGATCCTCTGCGATCCCGCAGACGACGAGTGCCGCCGCTGCGTTGACGAGGACGATGTTCCGGGGAGCGCCGTGAAGCCTTCCCTCCAGAATTCCAAGAATAATTTCCGCATTATGT
>JBGSSC010000272.1:0-2297 GCA_041737265.1 Terrimicrobiaceae bacterium
CAAAGCCGCCACGATCATCATTACAATCCTGCCAATCATTATGGTTTACCCGTTTATTCAAAGGCACTTCGTGAAGGGCATCATGCTGGGAGGGGTTAAGGAGTAGGGACGTTCCTGGAAGAGGCCACTGGATCCCTTGAATTTCAAAATATAATGAAATCGCGACTCCAATGAACCGCACCCAGCCCAACCTTCTTTTCATCATTTGCGACGATCTTGCTTACGGGGATCTTTCCGCGCACGGCAACCCGATCTGCCGTACTCCCCACATCGACGGAATGGCGCGGGAGGGAGTGTCCGCGCAACGCCATCTCAGCGGCCCGCTTTGCTCCCCGGCGCGGGCCTGCATCCTGACCGCTCGCTACCACTACCGGAGCCGGGTCGTTGATACCTATTGCGGCCGGAGCATCATGGAGGCTTCGGAAGTCACCCTTGCGGATTATTTGCGTGCCTCCGGCTACCGGACCGGATGCTTTGGCAAGTGGCATCTGGGCGACACGTATTCCTTTCGTCCGGAGGACCGCGGGTTTGACGAAACTGTTTGGCACCTTGGCGGCGGCATCGGACAGCCGGGCGACCATCCGGATAATTTGGGCCGCGAGAGTTATTTCGATCCCGTGCTGTGCCACAACGGAGAATTCGAAAAGTTCGAAGGCTATTGCACGGACATTTTCACCAGCGTGGCGATTGGCTTTATCCGCCGGAACACAGGGCGCCCGTGGTATGTCCACTTGGCCTTCAACGCGCCGCACGGACCTTTGCAAGTTGATCCTGCCGCAGCATCTGCCATGGCCACACGTGGTGCCACCGGGGGTCTGCAAGCGCTCTACGCCATGGTGGAGAATATCGATGCCAATGTCGGGCGGCTTCTTGCCGTGCTGGACGAGGCGGGACTGCGAGATGACACGGTGGTCGTCTTCACCAGCGACCATGGACCTTGTCCCTCGGTTCGGGACGGAGATGGGAGGCCGCGCTTCAATGCCGGCCTGCGAGGGGAGAAGGGATCCCTTTACGAGGGGGGAGTGCGCGTCCCGTGCCTCTGGCGGGGGCGGGGGCTGCCAAGCGGTAGCAAGGTGACCGAGCCCACCCACGACATCGACATCCTTCCGACTTTCCTCTCGCTGGCGGGAGGTGCGGTTCAGCCGGATAGCCCGCCGCTCGACGGCAAAAACATCCTGCCCCTGCTCAACGGCACATGCCCTCCCGACCAGTGGCCCGACCGCCCGCTCGTTCTGCAGTGGCACCGGGGGGATGTGCCAACGGCTTTCCGGAATGCGATGGTGGTGACGCGCGACCGCAAATGGATTTCCGTTTCTGCGGCGGGCCCCGAGGAACTCTACGATGTCACAAACGACCCCGGGGAAACGCACGACCTGGCGGTGGCCGAGCCGGAGCAAACCGCCCGGTTAAGGGCGGCCTACGAAGATTGGTTCCACGATGTGTCAGGCAATCACCGTTTTGATCCCGTGCCTATTCCCGTGGCCGCCGCAGGCTTGCCGTTACGCCTTACGCGCCAGGACTGGCGCATTTGCGGCGAGGACGGGTGGAGCCCGCAGACCAAGGCGGAATGGGTGCTGGCGGTTGAGGAGGCCGGGACTTTCGAGGTCCGGATCCGGTTCGACACCGCGCCGGGCGAGCAGGGTGCCGTCTTTCTGACGCTGGGGGATGTCTCCGCCGTGATGCCCGCTGTGGCCGGGGTGACCGACTATTGTTTCACCCTGCAGTTGACTCCCGGACCGGCGGAACTCCGAGCCGGATGGCAGACCCTCTACCACGAGGCTTCACCCTTCGCCGTGGAGATCGACCGCTGAATTCACTTCACTTCGAGCACCACGCCCGGCTCGCTTTCCAGCAACTTCGCTCTTCCCGCGGGGAATCCGACAAGTTCCGCCTGGAAGCTCTGCGCCAGCGGCTGCCCGGCTTGAATAAGCGTGATTTTCCCCGGTCGCATCCCATCTCCGGTGGCCTCCACCGTGAGTGTCGCGCCCGCTTCAACGGTGATGTCGGCAGCACTGGCATTCACCATGGGGAAGCCGGAACTGCCACCCACGAAACGAAGCGTGCTCCGGCTGCCAATGGTTAGCCTGTTGCCGATGGTCACGACCTCGCCGGCACCCTGCAAGTTGAAAATTGCCGGACCTGCGATCCCTGCTTTAAAGGTGTCCGCCTCCACCTTGCCTCCATTCAGATCGTAGGTGGCAATAACCACCTCCGGGACCACGCTTGCCAAGTTGAGTTCCTCGACAACAACGTTGCCACTGTTCTGTTCGACTCTGCCCGACGTCTCGGTATGCACC
>JBGSSC010000283.1:0-15212 GCA_041737265.1 Terrimicrobiaceae bacterium
GCCAATGGCTATTTGAACCGCGACATTTTTATCAATACTCTTCATGAAAATAAATCCGAACCGAAGAAACGCTAAGTGGCTCGTTCTCGCTGCCGCGACTCTCTTTTCCCTTCCCAGCGTCTTCGGCCACGCCGGCGAGTATCACGGACCACAAGTTGGTAATGCGGCGGCGGGGGTTGGTGGCCCGGTCGAACTCAGCGAGGCCGCGATTGCCAATCTCGGTGTCGAAACCGCCGAAGCGGAAATCGTTGAACTTCGCCAGAGCGTAGAGCTTGTCGCACAAATCGAGCCCTTACCTGAAAACGTTGCGCAGATCACGCCGCGTTTTGAAGGCACTGTCGGGGAAATCCTCGTGAAACTCGGAGAGCCCGTGAAGGTCGGCCAGCCTTTGCTCCGCGTGGTTCCCAGAACAATAGGAAATCCAGATGTCATCTTGAAGTCACCGCTTAACGGAGCCGTTACCGCAGTGAAGGTAACGCTTGGCCAGGCATTCACCCCCGATACGGTCCTCATGGTCGTAGGCGACTACTCCAAAGTGCTTGCGCGTGGCACGGCTTACGAGAACCCCGAGGTGCTTGCGCTCAAAATCGGCGACCCTGCGACCTTGACGGTCAACGTTTATCCAGAACATCGTTTCGAAGGTGTCATCCAACGGTCCGACGTGGGCCTCGAGTCCGACTCCAAGAGTTTCGAGATTTACGCGCTGATTGACAATCACGACGGGAGACTCCGCCCCAACCTCCTTGGCCAACTCTCGGTGGGTGTGGGTAAGGTTCAGTCCGTGCTGGCGGTGCCCGAGAACGCACTCCTTGGCGACCTTGGAAATCTTTTTGTTTTCGTTCGCAATGGGAACATCTTCGAGAAGCGCCCGGTTCACACCGGAATCCGATCCGGTGGCCGGATTGAGATCATCGAGGGAGTTTTTCCGGGCGAGCAGGTTGTCACACGGGGCAATTACCAAATTCAGTATGCGCCGAGTGCGCCCAAGGAAAAGCACGAGGACGCCGAAACGGCGACAGCGCCCGAGGCAAGCACCAGCGCGCCCGGCTTCTTTAACCGCAGTCTTTATATTGGAGCAGGCATCGGAGCCGCGCTGGCCCTCGTGCTGGCCCTGATCGTTCCCCGCCGTCGTTCCGCGTAACTCCATCGAATTGTCACGCCATGTTCGATCGCCTCATCCAATTTTCCCTCCGCAACCGTCTATTTGTTGTCGCCTTCGCGGCGCTCGTCATGGCATATGGCGGCTATATCCTTACCAAGCTGCCGGTGGATGTGTTCCCCGACCTCAATCGGCCCACCGTCACGATCTTTGCCGAAGCAGAGGGACTCGCTCCGGAGGAAATCGAAACTCTCGTCACGTTCCCCATCGAAACCGCGATGAACGGCGCGACCGGCGTGCAGCGGGTGCGCTCGAATTCCAGTGTCGGGCTCTCGCTCGTTTTCGTCGAGTTCGACTGGAATACGGACATCTACCTCGCCCGTCAGATCGTCACTGAAAAGCTCCAGCAAGTCGCCGCCCAACTGCCTGCCAATGCCAAACCCGTGCTGGGACCGATTTCCTCCATCATGGGCGAGATTATGCTCGTTGGCCTCACCAGCGAGAATCCGAAGGTCACATCGATGGACCTCCGATCCATTGCGGATTGGCAAATTCGCCAGCGTCTTCTGTCCATTTCGGGGATTGCTCAAATCACGGTCATTGGCGGTGATCTCAAACAGTATCAGATCCTGGTCGATCCCTATAAGCTCCAGCATTACGGAGTGAGTCTGCACGACGTTCAGGAGGCGGCGCAGAATGCGAATGTCAACGCGACCGGAGGGTTTTTGCTCCGAGATTACACCGAGGGGTTAATCCGCAATCTCGCCCGCGTTAAGTCTGTGGACGACCTCGCCCAATCCGTCATTCCGGGTGACAGATCCGCCCCAATTCCCCTGACCATTGGTGACGTGGCCGATGTGCGCCTCGGCGGACCACTCGCCAAACGAGGTGATGCCGGAGTGAACGGTAAACCCGCCGTAATTCTCTCCATCCAGAAGCAGCCCGGTGCGAGCACGATCCAACTCACGGACGCCATCCAAGCCGATCTCGAAAAAATTCAGGCCACCCTCCCGGAGGGAGTGAAAATCCACGCCGAGATTTTCCGTCAGAGTGAATTCATTCATCGAGCGATCTCAAATGTTGAAGAAGCCCTCCGCGACGGCTCCATCCTCGTCGTCATAGTTCTCTTCCTCTTTCTGCTCAACTTCCGCACGACGTTCATCACCCTCACGGCGATTCCGCTCTCGATGATCATCACGGCCATCGTCTTCCACCTCTTTGGAATGAGCATCAACACGATGACACTCGGCGGCCTCGCCATCGCCATCGGCGAATTGGTGGACGACGCTATTGTGGACGTGGAGAACGTCTTTCGACGCCTCCGCGAAAATCGACATGCCGCCCAACCGAAACCAGCACTTGAGGTGATCTATCACGCATCCAGCGAGGTCCGAAACTCCATCGTGTTTGCCACCATTATTGTTGTGCTTGTCTTTATTCCGCTGTTTGCCCTCGGTGGGATTGAAGGTCGCATCTTTGCCCCACTAGGCATCGCCTATATCACCAGCATCATTTCTTCGCTATTCGTCGCGGTCACGGTAACTCCGGCCCTTTGTTCCTACCTTCTGCCGAAAATGAAGCGGATGGATCATGAGAAGGACTCCTGGCTCGTTCGCAAGATCAAGGGCGCGGAAGCCCGGCTGCTCGATTGGGCGGTCCCTCGTACGATACCTATTCTTCTTCTCGTCGCCCTCGCCTTTCTCGCGGCGCTCGCGGTCATCCCATTTTTTGGACGTGAATTTTTGCCACCCTTCAATGAAGGAAGTGTGACGATCAATCTCGCTTCCGCCCCTGGCATTTCGTTGAAGGAATCGAATCGCATTGGAGCGTTGGCAGAAAAGTTGATCCTCGAGGTTCCCGAGGTCTCGATGACCGGACGCCGCACGGGCCGCGCCGAACTCGACGATCATGCGGAGGGCGTGCATTCTTCCGAGATCGAGGTCGAGTTGAAACCCTCCGATCGCGCCCGTGGTGTGATCCTCGATGACATCCGCACCCGCCTCGATCAAATCCCCGGGATCGCCGTCAATCTGGGCCAACCCATTTCCCACCGCATCGATCACCTCCTTTCTGGCGTTCGCGCCCAGATCGCGGTCAAGCTCTTCGGCGACGATCTCACCACGCTTCGAGAGAAGGCCGAGGAAATTCGTTCCGTGATGAGCACCATTCCAGGCGTCGTGGATCTCCAAGTCGAAAAGCAAGTGCTCATTCCTCAACTCCACGTGAACATCGACCGCCAGCAGGCAAAAAAATATGGCGTCATGGCGGGTGAGGTCGCCGAGTATGGCGAACTCGCGATGAATGGTCGGTCCGTTGGCCAGATTCTCGAAGAACAACGCACTTACGATCTCGTGATGCGCCTGACCGACGAGGCACGCAATGACCCCGACGCCATCAAGCGCATTCCCATCGATACGGTGGCTGGCCAGGTGTTGCCGCTGGGCGTTCTCGCCAACGTCGAGGAAGCCAAGGGACCAAACATCATCAATCGAGAAAACGTGCGTCGCCGGATTGTGATTCAAGCGAACGTCTCCGAACGCGATCTTGTCAGCGCCGTTTCAGAGATTCAACAACGTCTCGGCACCGAAGTGAAACTCCCCGAAGGCTATTTCGTCACCTACGGCGGGCAGTTCGAGAGTCAGGCATCCGCCTCGCGACTCATCGCGATCCTCAGTCTCTTTTCCCTCACTGGTATGTTCATCGTGCTCTACGCGCATTTCCGCAGCGTCATGTTTGCCGTCCAGATTATGCTCAATATCCCGATGGCATTCATCGGCTCCGTAATCGGTGTCCTGCTTATGGGAGGCACGCTCTCCATCGCAACCATGGTCGGGTTTATCACTCTGACCGGGATTGCTGCTCGTAACGGGATCATGATGATTTCGCACTATCTCCACCTGATGGAGCACGAGGGCGAGAAATTTGACCTGAAAATGATTGTCCGCGGGACTCAGGAACGACTCGTCCCGGTGTTGATGACCGCTCTGACCGCAGCCCTTGCCCTCGTTCCTCTGGTCATTGCTGCCGGACAGCCAGGCCGCGAAATTCTCCACCCGGTCGCCGTGGTCATCTTCAGTGGCATCTTTTCCAGCACGCTGCTGGATTTCATCGTCACCCCCCTCGTTTTCTGGCGCTTTGGCCGCAAGAGCGTTGCCAAGCTCCTTCCACAAGCGGTCGTCTAAATTGCCGAGGGATACTCAGGTTCTTCTCGTTCCACTCTGCACTGAGCGACGGCGGCTCAGAGAACACAGTTCACAACAAATGAAATCATCATCCGAGTCGTCAGACGCTTGCTGCCTTGTTTGTGGGAAAGCAGTTGATCACGGCGGTGGTTTTTGTCGGCTTGCCATTGGAGATGTCATGGTTGCGCTTTGTTGCCCGCTCTGTCTCGACACATTTAATGGAGATAAGCTCCGATTCGAAGCCAAGCTCCGCGCCAAGTCAGCAGGTCTTCTCGACAGTCAATGGTTTACGCCATGAAGAAAATCATCCTGATTTTAGCAACACTCCTTGTGTTCGGAGGCGTTGTTTTCATCGTATTTCGGGCAAGTTCCAACAAAAGCGTCTCCAGTTCTGAAGATATCAAATCATCGGAGTCCGTCGCCGCTCCCGGAACGAGCAGCGAGCGAAAGATCAAATATTATAAGTCCACGATGATGCTCGGCGAGATCAGCCAAACTCCTCGAAAGGACAGTATGGGAATGGATATGGTGCCCGTTTACGAAGGTGAGTCCGACGATGGGGCAACCATCTCTATTGATCCGGTCACGATTCAAACCATGGGGGTGCGGCTAGGCGAGGTGAAGTCCGGTCCGCTCCGGCGCAATGTTCGCACCGTCGGAGTGGTGGATTTCAACGAAACGGCGCTCACTGACATCACGACCAAATTCAAGGGCTGGATCGAGAAACTGCACGTCAATGCCACAGGCCGTGTTGTGCAGGAGGGAGAGCCGCTTTTTGAGGTCTATTCTCCGGAGATCTTCAACGCCGAGCTGGAATACGCATCACTGATCCGCAGCGGTAATGTCTCTCTGGCCAAGACGACGCTCGAACGCCTCGAACTGCTCGATCTCCCGAAGGATCAACTCCAGGAGCTCGCTCGCTCGGGCGCTGCCACCAAGATAATCACCATGCGGTCACCAGCGAACGGTGTCGTGATCGAGAAAAATGCCGTTCAAGGGATGATGTTCGAGCCGGGCATGAACCTTTTCCGCCTCGCGGATTTATCCATCGTTTGGATCAAGGCGCAGATCTACGAGCAGGATATGCCGTTTGTTCATCTCGGGCAGGAAGCCAAAGCAAAAATCCCCTCATTACCAGGACAGACATTTCTGGGACGCGTGACTTATGTCTATCCCACTCTCGATCCAAAGACCCGAACCGCGCAGGTTCGCATGGAGTTTCACAATCCCGGGCTGAGGCTCAAGCCCGGCATGTTTGGCACCGTCGAGATCGACAGCGAACTTGCTGCCATCGCCACGCTTGTGCCGGAGAGTGCGGTTCTTCGCAGCGGTGAAAAGGCCACCGTTTTCATCGCCTTGGAGGGAGGAAAATTCGACCCCAGAGAGGTCTCGCTCGGATCCCGGGACACGTCGGGCTACTATCAAGTCCTTCATGGACTCGCCCCTGGAGAGAAGGTGGTGACTTCCGCTCAGTTCATGCTCGACTCCGAGAGTCAGCTCAGAGAGGCCATCCAGAAGATGCTCGATCCAAAGGCTACCCCAAAAGCCTCTGCGGCGACGGATCACGCCAAAATGGCAGCACCAGTTTCACAGCCAACTCCAGAGCCCATTGATACGTTTGTCTGTCCGATGCCCGAACACGGCAACGTGCAATACGACTATCCTGGAGAATGCCCGGTTTGCGGGATGACGCTCATCCCCGGCGAAGCCACGCCGGCAACGAAACCGGCCCCCGCCGCTCCATCCATCGAACATGCTCCGGGCAATCATTGATTTTTCGCTGCGAAATCGGTTCCTCGTTTTACTGGGCTCCGTCGTGCTTGCGCTGGCGGGATTTTTCTCTCTGCGCACAATCCCGCTCGATGCCATTCCGGACCTCTCCGACACGCAAGTCATCATCTACACCGAATGGGCGGGCCAGGCCCCGCAGCTTGTGCAGGATCAGGTCACCTATCCGATCACCACCAAAATGCTTTCCGTTCCGAATGCGAAAGTGGTGCGCGGATATTCATTCTATGGGTTCTCGTTCGTTTATGTCATTTTTGAGGACGGCACGGACCCGTATTGGGCGCGCAGCCGTGTGCTTGAGTATCTCAGCGGTCTTACCTCCCGCCTCCCTCAGGGCGTCGCACCGACACTGGGGCCGGACGCAACCGGCGTGGGCTGGGCTTTCATGTATTCGCTAAATTCGAAGGAACGCAGTCTCGCGGAGCTCCGGTCCATGCAGGATTGGTATCTCAAATACCAACTCACCTCAGTCGAGGGTGTATCGGAGGTCGCTTCGGTGGGCGGTTTCGTGAAGCAATACCAGGTCACAGTCGATCCTGTGAAACTTCGCGGCTACGACCTCTCGATTCGTGATGTCAGCGAGGCCATTCGCATGAGCAACGGCGAAGTCGGCGGGCGCTCCCTGGAAATGGCGGAAAAAGAGTTCATTCTCCGAGTAAAAGGCTATGTCCAGCAGGTTTCCGATCTCGAAAAAGTCGCGGTCGGAGTAGGCGACAATGGCGTTCCCATTCTCCTTCGTGATGTCGCGACAGTTCAACTTGGTCCAGACATGCGACGTGGGATCGCCGAACTGAACGGCGAAGGGGAAACCGTCGGAGGAGTGGTCATTGTCCGATACGGCGCGAATGCGCGGCAGGTCATTCAGGATGCAAAAACGAAACTCGATGAGGCGATGAAAGGCCTTCCGAAGGACGTGACTTATACCGTGGCTTATGACCGCACCGCTCTCATCGACCGTGCCGTCAAGACGCTGGAAGAAAAACTCATCGAAGAAAGCATTGTCGTCGCGCTCGTTTGCATTGCGTTCCTCCTGCATTTTCGGAGTGCCCTCGTCGCCATCATCATCCTTCCTGTCGCGGTTCTCGCCGCCTTCATAGTCATGCGTGCACAGGGCCTCAGCGCGAATATCATGTCTCTTGGCGGCATCGCCATCGCCGTCGGCGCCATGGTGGATGCAGTCATCATTATGATCGAGAATGCCCACGAGCACCTTGAGCACGACGGAGGAAAAAAACCGCATTGGCAGATCATGCGTGATGCGTCCGTCGAAGTTGGCCCCACGCTTTTCTACTCCCTGCTTGTCATCACCGTTTCCTTTATCCCCGTTTTCACGCTTCAGGCGCAAGAGGGTCGGCTTTTCCAGCCACTCGCTTTTACGAAAACCTACTCGATGGCCGCCGCCGCGCTTCTTTCGATCACACTGGCTCCCGTGCTCATGGGCTACTTTATCCGCGGGAAGATTCCGGCCGAGGAAAAGAACCCGGTGAACCGCTTCCTCATCTGGCTATATCACCCCTGTATTGATTTCGTCATTCGGTTCCGCTGGCAGGTCATCAGTGGAGCGGCCCTGATTGTTATTCTGGTCTTCCTTCCCTGGAACTTTTTGGTGACAGACCGCCTTCCCGAAGGTCCGCTCCGCAGCGCCTCCAGCGCCATCGGCAAGGCATTTCCCTTTCAACACCTTGGATCCGAATTCATGCCGCCGCTTTATGAGGGCGATTTGCTCTACATGCCGACCACCTTCCCGGGAATTTCTCCGACGAAGGCGCGGGAGATCGTTCAAGTCACGGACCGGATCATTAAGAGTTTCCCGGAAGTTCACCACGTTTTCGGGAAAATCGGACGCGCCGAGACGGCGACCGATCCCGCACCGTTTGACATGGTGGAAACGACCGTGATGCTCAAAGACGAAAAGGAGTGGCCCAAAGTGGACATCCGTGACTCCGCAGGCCAGGTCATTGCTCACCGTCGTCGCACGGTGGACGAACTCATCGAGGCGCTCAATGCGGCCATTCAGATTCCAGGCTTGAGCAATTCGTGGACGATGCCGATCAAAACCCGCACAGACATGCTGGCAACCGGCATCAAAACGCCGGTCGGCATTAAGGTGGCCGGGGCAGACTTGCCCACGCTTGAGCGAATCGCCTCCGAGATCGAAGCCGTGGTGCGGCAGGTTCCGGGCAGTTCCAGTGTCTTCGCGGAGCGAGTCATGGGCGGCAACTATATTGAGTTCGATATTCGCCGGGAGGAAATCGCACGCTATGGGTTGACTATCGGGGCCGTTCAGGAAGTGCTCGAAGTCGCCTTGGGTGGGATGCCTCTCACGACCACCGTCGAGGGCCTCGAACGCTACGCGATCAACCTTCGATACGACCGAGACTTCCGAGAGAATCTCGAAGCTCTCAAGGAGATCATCGTTCCGGCCCCCACCGGAGCGCACATCCCTCTGGGCCAACTGGCCGACCTAAAGGTCGTCCGGGCTCCCATGGGCATTAAAAGCGAGGATGCGGTGCCGAATGCCTGGATCTACGTGGACGTCAAAGGCGTGGACATTGGCACCTTCGTCCAAATGGCCCGTCGGGCCGTCGAGGATGCCGTCTCCAATGGCTCCATCCAAATGCCAAGCGGTTACAACATTCTCTGGAGCGGGCAATATGAATACATGCAGCGCGCCCAGCAGCGGCTACTCATCGTCGTTCCCGCCACGCTTCTACTCATCATTCTCATCATCTACCTCAACACAAAGTCGATCATCAAAACCGCCATCGTGCTGCTTGCAGTCCCTTTCTCGCTCGTAGGGGCATTCTGGGCGCTATACCTCTTCGACTTCAACCTCAGCGTGGCCGTTTGGGTCGGTATCATCGCTCTGGCTGGTCTCGACGCGGAGACCGGCGTGGTCATGCTCCTTTACCTCGATCTGGCATACGAAGACCGGACGAAACAGGGGCTCATGCGTAACGAAATCGACCTGCGGGACGCCATCTATCATGGTGCGGTCAAACGCGTCCGCCCGAAGGCCATGACGGCCGCTGTGATCATTGCCGGATTGACACCGATTCTTTGGAGTCACGGAGCGGGTGCCGATGTGATGAAGCGCATTGCCACCCCGATGGTCGGAGGAGTCATCACCTCCACCTTGATGGAACTGCTCGTCTATCCCGCAATTTTTTTCATCTGGCGCTCGCGAGCGCTCAAAAAGACTTTGACCGCGTAAATAACGTTGAGGGATCTCCCTGCTCGTCTCGTTAGATGTGGTGTAGCATTAACAACTACAACCAATGAAACAACCAATGAAAACTATAAAATCCATCCTCACCACCACCGCCGCCCTCATCGCTCTTTCCTCGGCAGCCTTTGCGCTGCCTCCGGGAAAAGGTGGACCGGCATCTCCAGCCATGAACAAAGGTGACTTCGACGGCCTGAAAGCCGGCGACAAAGTCGCTCTTGTCTGCAAGGCCTCGGACTCCGTAACCATCATCGAAATCAAGGATCAGAAGACCGCCATGGAACTCTGCAAAGAGGGCCAAATGGTCCACTGCCCGATGTGCAAGAAGGAATACAAAACAACGTTGGTCAATCCGACCGGTAAAGGAGCCGGCCCGCAGACCAAGGTCGTCATCGTCAATGAAAAAGGCGAGCCTTGCATGTTTTTTGCCAAGGTCAGCTAAAGACACTCAAACCCAAGTCAACGAGCCGCCCCGGGAGCATTCCCGTGGCAGCTTTTTTTCGAAAATCATGATTTACACCTCCATTTCCCGTGCCTCGATGCGCATCATTTTGATCACTGTCGCCGCAGCTTCCATGCTCCTGCTGATGCCGAGTTGTGCAAACCGCCCGGTTCAACCCAAAGTCGGGCAATCCTGTCATTGAGCGCTCTTTTGGAAAAAACTCTTGAGGGATATTCGAGGCAGCATCGTTTTATTGAGACAATGAAATCCAATCCCATCTTCGTCCTTCGAGCCGCATTCGCCCTTGCAGTGATGGCCAGTTCATCTGCACTCCACGCCAGCCCAAACCATGCACCGTCAAGCCCCGACGGCCATGCCCACACGCACGGAGAAATCGTTTTTACCTCCACGGGACAAGCCTGGGCGACCATCCGAGATGCGCTTGCTGCGAGTCGAGAAATGATCCGTGAAGGAAAACTAGAGGGCATCCATACTACCACCGAACAACTTTCGGCAGCCCTCACCCACCTACAAAACGGAAGTGGCATTACCGATGCCGATAAAGCAAAGCGCGCGGACGCTGCCATTCGACAAATGCTGGCCGTCACCTTGGAGCTGCATACGGCGGGAGACGCCGGGGATCTGCCGGGGAGTTCCTCAGCGCTCGGTAAATTGGAAGGTGGCGTCAAGCTCCTGGCAATCCAGTTTGACGCGCCATCAATGGTGCCCACTCAGACCCATTGCCCGGTGTCCACACGTCCGCTGGGTTCCATGGGCACACCAGTTATCCACTCATACCAAGACGAAAAAAAAGGTGACCAGACAGTCAGTCTTTGTTGCGCGGGATGCGCTCCGACATTTGATGAAAACCCCGGGCTTTTTGTTGCAAAACTCGACTCGCTTGCGAATCCCGCAACTCCCCTCAAAAATGCCGAGCCAACGATGAAACTTGAGGCATCATCCACGCCTCTTGTCGTAGGGCAACCTGCGAAGGTCACTGTTTCCCTGCTCTCTTTGGATGGTCGCCCGGTTGGCCTTGATGATTTAATGGAGGCGCACACGGAGAAGGTTCACCTCCTCATGATCGACGCGAGCTTGACCGACTACCACCATGAACACCCCACGCCCAGCTCTGAGCCTGGGAAATATGAGTTCGAGTTTACCCCGACGAAACCAGGCTCCTATCGCATCTGGGCTGATGTCGTGTCTGCGAAAACCGGGCGTCAAGAATACATCATTGGAGACCTCGTTGCAGAGACGAAGCCGGAGCCAATGAAACACGCGAACGAATCACTCGTGGCAAAAGTTGACGGGTTGACCTATCAGATTGACATCGGAACAACGCCCCCGAAGGTCGGACAGCCAATCATGGGCAAGCTTACAATCCGGGATGCCTCGGGACAAATTTTCGACCAACTGGAGCCGGTGATGGGTGCTTATGCACACATCGTGGGTTTTAGCGATGATTACAAATCGATCGCGCACATTCACCCCATGGGGCCGGAACCAACCCAAAAAAGCGACCGTGGCCGTGGCGAGCTAGAATTTCACCTTGAGCCGGAGTCTGCGGGAATTCTCCGTTTGTATGCACAGATTCAAGTCGGAGGTGAGGACAAATTCGCCCCTTTCACTCTCCAAATCCAACCCTGATCACCGTGAACCAACCCATGAAAAAGATAACAACCATCGTCTTCGCCATTGTTGCCGCCGTATCGACTTCGTTCGCGCATGAGCATGCGACGACACCTCTTCAAACCGTCCTTGCAGAGTATGTCAAAATCCAACAGTCGCTCGCGGGCGACTCGCTCAAAGGTGTCCCGGAAGCCGCCGCAGCGATCGTCGTAGCCGTAAAAGGCAATGAAGGGGAACTGCCGGGTGCAACCGTGTCCGAGGCGGAAGCCGTAGGAAAAGCGACCGACATAAAGGCAGCTCGTGCAGCGTTCAAGCCACTCAGCGTCACGCTGATCAGTGCGGCATCTTCCCTCAAAGAAAAGACCGGCCATTTCTACGAGGCCTATTGTCCGATGGCCGGTGCCGCGTGGATTCAGGCCGACAAGAAAGTCGCCAATCCCTACTACGGTGCAAGCATGCTGACTTGCGGCGAAATACGGCGCGATCTTTGACGCAATCTCGCCGGATATCGAGAAGCTTTTCGTCAGGTCTGGGAAGAAGAACTCCCCATCATACGTCTCGTCAAAGTGGCGGACTCCGCTGGTGATGGAGAGTGTCGGGACGTTTATGGCATGATGCAAGATGGAACTGGCTCCATGGCAACTTGCCGCGAAATTCCTGCTCGATGCGACTTTTTACGGCGTGGAGGTTCCTGCCCTTTAACCCGGTAGCCGTAAAGGGCGTCTGAGCTTCAAGACGGTAAGGCACTCTGTTGCCTTGGTGCGTATTCCGAGAATCTTCCCATCATGCCGAAGCTGGATCGTTAAACCTAGACAGGTTCCTCACCGCACAATTTCACCTGCGCGGGGCTGGACCCATCCGCATGTGGAAGATCATCCGCATACGGATGATTTTTCTTGGTTGGCTAGTTCAATGCCAAGCCTCGACAAGGAATTTTCTGAATTCTTAAAGACCCTGCGTGGGAGGCGAAGCTATGCAAGTCTTGCGAAGGATTTGGGTATCGCTGAATCAACTTTGTATCGGCTGATAAATGGCAGCCAATCCGCCACTCTTCGCGGTGTCGAGCAGGTAATGAGGAAATTAGCCGTCTCCCCAGCAGAGGTGTTTGGCGACGAAATCTACCGCAAACGAGGGCGGCGGGGCTGATCTATGGATTCGGCGAGATTCCCAGACTGTTTTTTGGAAGCAGTTCGCGGAATTTGGTCGCGAACCCCGCTATTTTGGCGATGTCAGTTTTGCGGCTGGGGAGCGTTCTTCGCCCTCACTTTTCCCGTAAAGCTACATCTTTCTGGTTCGATCAGCGCTTCCCTCGGCTCGTTTTTTGTCCGCGACGGTTTCAGCTTCCTGCTGACAATGTTACTGCGGAAAATCTATGACCGGGTCTATGAACGACATCGAAACCCAACGTGGATCGTAGGTGCCATTGTCTTGTCCTCAGCGACGGGCGCACTTCTTCAGATTCCAGTGTATTTCATGTTCGGGCACATTTTCCCATTTGAAGAACGAACAATTTTCGGCCAGTCCGCTCTTGTCGGAATCTTTTACTACCGCCTCGGGCTCTTTGCTTGTTGGAGCCTGCTCTATTTTGGGATCCGTCAGATGCTCGACGGGATAAAGCGCGAACTGCGTCTGCTATCGATTGAATCGGAAAAGCGTGGAGCCGAACTCCAGTTGCTGAGAGCCCAGATGAACCCGCATTTCCTTTTCAACGCCCTGAATACGATCCAATCGGGAATCTATCGGCAAGATTCACGATTAGCTGGGGTTGTCCAATCCTTCTCTCAGTATCTCCGATACTCCCTCGAAAACCGGGACAAAGACGGAGTGCCGCTCGGCAAGGAGTTCGATGCCGTTGCAAGCTATCTGGCGGTGGAAAAAGCCAGATTCCAGGAAAAACTGGAAATTGAGTGCCTAATTGATCCGAGTGCCCGCGGCGCTATTGTCCCCGGGATCATGATCCAGCCCTTGGTGGAAAACGCCATCAAGTATGGACGGAGGACATCTCCGCGTCCGCTCAAGGTCCGGGTGATCGTTTCAAACATCGATTCCAACGGTGTTCAAATCGAAGTGTCCAACACGGGAAAATGGATTGAGCCCAATCCCGTCAACACCCTCGGAGGGGTCGGGCTGGAAAATCTAAAATCACGGCTGAACCTCCTTTATCCCAACTCCCACAGTTTCCACATCTCCTGCGAGAACGGCTGGGTGACAGTGCAACTCCAGATTCCTGCGACACCATGAATGCTCCCGAGCTTCGCGCAGTAATCATTGATGACGAAACACCCGCGAGGCAGGGCCTACGGAATCTTCTGGAAGCACACCCCAATGTCCGGGTCATCGGTGAAGCCGATTCCGTGGCAAACGCGACGATTCTTTGTCGGGACCTCAAGCCAAATCTCCTGTTCTTGGATGTCCAGTTGGAGGACGGCGAGGGTTTTGACTTGCTCCCGAAAATTGATACGCTTCCCGCCATCATTTTCGTGACCGCCTACGACCGCTTCGCCATGCGGGCTTTTGAAGTCAACGCGGTTGATTATCTTTTAAAGCCAGTCGATCCGCACAGGCTCGCCCACACTCTTCAACGTATCATTCGCGAGCCGCAGTCTGCCGCCGCGCAAATCTACGCCGAAGATGACCGGATTCATCTTCGCGGTGATGGCAAACAGCGGTTCTGTTTTTTGGCCGAAATTAGCGGGATTGAGGCGTTGGAGAATTACTCTATCGTTCGATTTATTGATGGTGATTCCATCACCATGCGGCGGAGCATGACGGAATGGGAGGAAACCTTGCCCCAGAAAATGTTCTGTCGGCCACACCGTTCGTTCATCATCAATGTGGATGCAGTCCAATCCATTTCGCGAATCGGAAAGGACGAGGTGCATGTAAAAGTCAGGGGCTTTACCAAACCCATTCAGCTTGGCCGTCGTGCCGCCGCGAAGTTTCAGAGCGCGCTTAGGCAGCCAAATCTGCTGTGACGAACGGCTCCAAATTGCCGTTTCGTCACTGACTCGGACACATTCACCACACTTCACCTGACAGCTTAGCTGTCCTGGTGGAGCGGTTTCTCAAAGCAACATACCATGAGAAACCGAAATGTAATTGGACCTGAAATCCGGCGACTTCGCAGCCGCCGGGAAATGTCGCAAAACGACCTTGCAATCAAACTCCAGATTCTGGGGATGGAGGAGGCCACGCGGGGGAAAGTTTCCAAAATCGAAGCCCGCCGCGTGTGCGTTTCTGATGATGATTTAATGTATATCTCGCGGGCTTTGGGCGTAGGGCTGGAGGAGCTTTATCCCGATTTTATTCGCGGCGCAAAACGGCTCTACGATGCCATCTGCATGGCGAAAACCTCCCGCTTTGGGCTCTATATTTTCGGCCTGTTAAGTTGCTCCCGAACGGGAGCAGGTGTCCGCGAATTTTTGTTCAGCATCGCGACCGTATGAACACACTCATCCTCGCTCAAGCATCACTGGACGGCGCTCTTTCCGAAGGCCTCGGAATCATCGCCAAATTCCTCTTCATCATCGCGGTCGTCGTAATCGCTCATGGCGGCTGGCAAGTCCGCAGCGGCAATGCCGACATGGGCAAAATGTCGATTGTCGGCGGATTGCTACTCGGTCTCGCCGTTCTCATCGCCGAAGCGCTTTTCAACGCGGGCGGAATGCCCACCATCAGCGTCGGACAATGAGCAAGGGGATCATCCATACCCAGGCCGGGGACGACAGCGACGGCAAAATCTGGGGCATCGAGGGCGTGAACATTCTGTTCATGCTTGCCGCCCTGCTTCTCGGCATCGGTCTCGCGGTGATGCTTTCACGCAATAACCCGCCCGCGTTCAGC
>JBGSSC010000522.1:0-2039 GCA_041737265.1 Terrimicrobiaceae bacterium
GCGGCGCGTTCGGGGGCCACATGGGCGAGGGGTTGTTGCACGATGGCGGCCAGAGTTCCGCGGAATGCAAAGCTGACAAACATCCCAACCCCGATGGCGGAGGCCACCTTGATCAAGAGCCACCGGAGGTCCTCGATGTGCTCAAGGAACGGCTTCGGGTCGTCCGTCGACTCACGGAATTCAAAAAGTCGGCTCAGGTCCATGCTCTGCGAAACATCGCTGGGCTCAGCGCCCCAAAACTTTCTTCCAGTGGGCGAGACGGGATTTCACGTTGGCCGGGGAGGGGGCCCCTTCAGCCTGACGTGCCCGCAGCGCGGTCGGAACATCGAAAACCGAGGCGACAATTTCCAAGGAAAGGACGGGGGACGCTTCCAGGTAATCGGATGCCGACAACTGGTCGAGCGGTACACCCTTTTTCGCCGCGCGGGCCACGAGTTTTCCGACAATTTCGTGGGCCTGGCGGAAGGGCACACTTCCAAGGACCAGGCAGTCGGCAAGGTCGGTTGCGAGCAGTGCGGGGTCCGAGGCTGCCTCGCGCGCACGGGCCTCGTTGAATGTGGCGGCCTCGACCATTTCGGCGAAGATCGCAAGGGCCGCCGTCACCGTATCGAAGGCATCGAAGACCGCTTCCTTGTCTTCCTGCATGTCCCGGTTGTAGCTCAGAGGCAGTCCTTTCAGGGTGGTGAGCAATGCGACAAGATCGCCGATGAGCCGCCCGGACTTCCCCCGGGTAAGCTCTGCGATGTCGGGATTTTTTTTCTGGGGCATGAGACTCGACCCGGTGGTGTGCCGGTCGCTCAGTTGGAGAAAGCCGAATTCGGTGGATGCCCAGAGGATCACGTCTTCGCTCAGCCGGGAGAGATGCACTCCCAGCAAAGCGAGCGCCGCCAGCGCCTCCACGGCAAAGTCCCGGTCGGAGACGGCATCCATGCTGTTTTGCGATACGGCCGAAAAACCCAACTCGGCAGCAATCGACGCACGGTCGAGAAGAATGGTGGAACCCGCAAGGGCTCCTGATCCCAGCGGCATCACATCCATCCGTTTTGCACAATCGGCCATGCGCCCCTTGTCCCGCTCCAACATCTCCACGTAAGCAAGCAGGTGGTGGCCGAAGAGCGTGGGCTGTGCGCGCTGAAGGTGCGTGTATCCGGGCATGACGGCGCCCGCATGGCGTCCGGCCAGGGAGCAAAGCGCACGCTGAAGCCCGCGAATCCCGTCATTCACCGAGGCAATCTCGTCGCGCATCCACATCCGCAGGTCCAAAGCCACCTGATCGTTCCGGCTGCGCGAGGCATGCAGGCGGGCTCCGGCCTCGCCGATCCGGCGGGTGAGCGCGGACTCAATGTTCATGTGCACGTCCTCGAGTTCGGTGGAAAACTCGAATTCCCCCTGCTCGATCTCGAGAAGAATTTCCCCGAGTCCGCGTTCGATGGCCTCGAAGTCGGAAGCGTTCAGGACTCCTGCTTTCAGCAGAGCGCGGGCATGCGCAATGCTGCCACGGATATCATGCTTGTAGAGCCGCCAGTCCGAGCTGACCGACTCCCCATAGGCTTTCAGGAGATCGGAGGGATCTTGAGAAAAACGACCTTTCCACATGACGTGAGAAGATGGCGGGTCTGCGGCGGGAGGTCCAGCCTGCTCCGCATCAGGACCCTGCAGCGTCCGCACGGGGCAGGCTTGCGCGAACCTCGGGGCTCATGATTTGCGGTGCCAGTTCGCGGAGAAATGCCTTCAGCATTTCCTCGGTTTCCGCGTGCCCTTTGCCGTTGGGAGAAAACCCCTCAAGCACCGGGGCGCTGACCACGATATAGGCCCACCGGTGGTTGATGTTATGGAGCACCCGGTCCCAGTTGGCGTGCGCAAGCCGCTGCCAGTGGTGGGGCGTGGTCATATTTTTGCCCACAAACCAATATAGAAAGATGGAACGCAATTCCTTGTGGACGCCGGGTTGCACCTCCATGGGCCGGGCAATGTCGAGCCTCATCACGTCGAGCTTCGTACCGTCGTCGAGGGTCATGGGAACCGCCTGACCGGTCTTG
>JBGSSC010000339.1:0-3809 GCA_041737265.1 Terrimicrobiaceae bacterium
AGGCCGGGCAGATGCTCGCAAGCGGAGTCGGGGTCAGCGCACCCGATCTGGCGGGAGCCGTAACCTGGTTTCAGCGGGGCGCCGCGGCGGGCGATACGGACTCCAGCGTGCTCCTTGCAGAATGCCTGATTCGCGGCAAGGGAATCGAGACCGACCTTCCCCGTGCTGTTGAGCTGCTGCGCGGGGCGGTTGCTTTCAACCACCCCGCAGCAATGAACCTCCTCGGCGATCTCACCCGCCGTGGGGTTCCCGGAATCATCCAGCCCGACACGGACCAGGCCTTCCGCCTCTTCTCAGGTGCGGCCGAACGAGGATCGATGGAGGCCCAGGCCAACCTTGGTGTAATGCATGTCAATGGCTGGGGAACTCCCAAGGATCCCGCCAAAGCATTCGCCCTATGGAAGGAAGGAGCCGAACTCGCAGACCCGATGAACATGTATTTCTACGCGATGGCCCTCGAGGGAGGACTGGTCTCCGCTCCCCAACCAGCCGAAGCCCGCAAGTGGTATATCCTCGCAGCAAAGAAAAAGAACGCCCCGGCCCGAGAGTGGTGCCAGCGCAACGGCATCGTCTGGACGGATCCCCCCTAATCCGGCGGGGTTGGTGCCAAGGGTGGGGTTGAGTGCAATGGGACCCATTGAGAAAGGAGTTCCATCGCCGCCGGATTAGAAAATTTTGCTTCGCAAAATGAGATGCATTACGGCCTTGGTGGAGGGTTCCGCTTTGTCGGAACCCTAAATTATGGGAAACGCCGCGTTTCCCTCCATTTTGCGAAGCAAAATGATATTTAATCCGGCGGCCATGGCAGATGTTTCTCACCGGGTCCCCTTGCCCACAGGTCACACCCATCCCCCGCACCCGCCGGATTAGGGCATTGCACCTGGCCGCGCCCCGATTATCTTCTCCGCGGTGATCCGGTTCCTCGTTTATGGCCTTCCCGCGCTGCTTGTGGCGTTGATTGTCGCCTCGTTTGTGAATGTTCTGATGCTTTCGCAGAGCAGGAAAAACGAGATGTCGGTCGGGATGCTGGGCGAGCCGTCAACCCTCAACCCGATCAAAGCAGCGGACGGTGCCGCCTCTTCCGTGCAAGGCGCCATTTTCAATGGCCTGCTCAAATTCAACGACAACCTGGAGGTCACAACAGATCTCGCGGAATCGTTCACCCTGAGCCAGACAACACGGATCTTTTTCCCGGATGAGAACAGCGCCCTGACCGGCCTTCTGCGAATGGAGGCAACCCGCCCCCGATGGGACAGTTGGGGCCTGCGCTCGGTCTCCATCGATGGCAGTGCTCTGGCATTGCATCTTTCGGAGCCCGGGATGGCGGCGTCTCGGGAAATTGCCTCACAGTTCGAGGCTCTCCTTCCCGCACAGATCGTTCGGGTGGAAGGCAAGGAGGTTCCCCCCGGCGCCGTTGAGAGGCTCAAAGCCGCCATCGGTGGCGGGCGCATTTTGCAGGTCTGGGCGGAGTCCGAGGCTGCATTCGAGGTGACCGTTCTTGGCAATGCGGATGCCGCCCGCGAGGCCGTCGAAGGATTTCTGGGAAAGGCCCCGGAAGTAAAAATCTCGGTCACCGAGGAACTCCCGTTTCTGGCGGAGCCTGTCGTGCACTTCACGCTGCGGCAGGATGTCCGTTGGCACGATGGGGCTCCCTTCACCTCGGCCGATCCGGCATTCACCTACCGCGCACTGATGGATGCTGCGACCGCCTCCCCGCGCAAACCGGACTTTGATCTGGTTCTTCGCGTGGAAACTCCCGGGCCCCATGAGTTCCGGGTCACCTATCGCCGCCCGTTTTCCCCGGCCCTCAACAGTTGGATGATCCCGGTGCTGCCCGCCCACATTCTGGATGGCAAATCGCAGGAGTGGTGGGTGAAAAACTTTGACCGCAAGCCCATCGGCACCGGTCCCTTCCGCTTCGACGAATGGAAGACCAACGAGTTTGTCCGCGTGGCACGCAACCCCGACTACTTCGAAGCGCCGGCACCATGGCTCGACGCAATCGTTTTCCGGGTGCTCGCAGACCAACTCACGCTCCGGCTCGCCTTCGAGACCCGTCAGGTTGACTTCTGGGGGGTGGACCCCTGGGCCGTGCGGGGATTCAAGGAGGATAACCGCTTCCAGCTTTTCTCAATGCCGGGCAATTCCTATACCTACATGGGCTGGAACCTGAGGCGCCCGCCCTTCGATGACTTTGCGGTGCGCTTCGCTCTTGCACACGCAGTCAATATTCCCGAAATGGTCGAGTTCATTCTTTACGGACACGGCGTTCAGAGCACCGGAATTTTCACCCCGCAGATGTGGTTTTTTAACCCCGATGTGAAGGCCATCCCCTACGACAAAGACAAGGCCCGCAGTTTGCTCGCCGATGCGGGGTGGCTCCGTGGACCGGACGGAATCCTCACCAAAAACGGGCGGCGCTTTTCGTTCACCCTCATAACCAACAACGGCAACGAAACCCGCCGCGATATCGCGACTCTCGTGCAGGACGATTTCCGGCAGATTGGGGTGGAAGTCAAAATCGAGACCTATGAATGGGCGGTGCTCCTTCGGAATTTTATCAACAAAGGGGACTTCGACGCCATGGTGCTCGGGTGGGCACTCGGACCGGATTTCGACCAGTTCCAGATCTGGCATTCCTCCCAATCGAATCCGGAGCAACTCAATGTCGTCGGCTACAACAATCCCGAAGTCGATCGCATGCTGGTCGAAATCCGTCAGGAATACAGCCGCCCGAAAATCATTTCTCTCGCGGGGCAACTTCAACAGACCATCTACAATGACCAGCCCTACCTGTTTTTTTATGTCCCGGACAGCACCACGGTTCTTTGGAAAGACAGTTACCGCATCCGCCGGCCGGTGGATGGAAAATGGGAGGATACTCCGGTCCGGATGACCAAGGCCGGGTGGGGCTACTACCAGGATTGGTTTTATCGTCCGGAATTCGCCGATGCGTTGCCGGAGGCTGGCTCACCCGTGAAGTAAAAACCCATGCTCACCTTCATTTTCAGACGCCTTCTCATCGCGACCGGCTTGATCTTTGTGATCAGCCTGATCTCGTTTTTTATGATCACCCTGGCACCGGGGAGCCCGTATCCCTGGGGTGAGCTGAATCCAAAAATCTCGCCCCAGGTTAAAGAAGCGTTCCGCAAAAAATTTCACCTCGACCGGTCCCTCCCCGAACAGTACTGGCTCAACATGAGGGACCTCTTCAGCGGGCGGCTCAAGAGCATCAAGGATGAGCGTCCGGTCCTCGAACGGATCGGCGAGCGGCTGCCTGCCACCCTCATGCTCAACGTTTATGCCATCTGCGTCTCGCTGGTCTTCGGGCTGGTCTGGGGGGTCTGGGCTGCGCAGAGAGCGGGCACGTGGCCGGATGTCGTCTCGTCAGTGGCCTCGTTCGCTTTGATCGCGCTGCCGGGCTTCTGGATCGCGTATTTGATTTTGATCGGCCTCGTCAAACACGCGAGTGTGCCTGTCCTGGGCACGCAATCCTACGGGATCCTTTTTCCGAACATGCTGAGTATGGGGCTCGACCGGATCTGGCACATCGTGCTTCCGGGCACAATCCTTGCACTCGGCGGCATCGCCGTGCAGTCCCGTTTCATCCGTGCGACGGTCCTGGAAGCCATGCGTGAGGATTATATCCGCACAGCCCGTGCCAAGGGACTCCCGGAAGAGTCGGTCTTTTACAAGCATGCTCTGCGAAATGCGATCCGCCCGCTGATCACCGGCATAGGCAGCCTGCTGCCGGCGCTGATCGGCGGATCGCTCATCATCGAAACCATCTTCGCCTACCCCGGGATGGG
>JBGSSC010000374.1:0-2440 GCA_041737265.1 Terrimicrobiaceae bacterium
GGCTGAAAGCATTGAGATCCTGGAAGTTCTCTATGAGCAACCTCCTCAAGGGACCACGTGGTCCGCATGGATCGATCTGAAGAGGAAAGAAGAGGTTCAGTAAGGCGCGGCACCCGGGGATACCCGGGTTGTAACGCAATCAACACGGCGGCGGGTTATGCATTGACCTCGCAAGAGAGATTTTCTGCAGCTGGCGGTGAAGACTTGCGAGACGCATGGGTTTGGCAAGAAAGTCATTCATGCCGGCTTCCATGCAGAGGGCCTGCTGTTCGGGCGAAGTGGCGGCCGAGAGTGCGATCACGGGCAGGCGTGCCGCAACCCGCTGGAGCTCTGTGGCACCATCAGCCTTTGCCCAGCTCCGCAGGCGGCGGGTGGTTTCGAGTCCGTCAAGATTCGGCATTTCGCAATCCATGAGAATCATGTCCGGGAGTGGACCCGACTTGAGAGCGGCAAGCACCTCCAGCCCGTCCGTGGCCATTGCATACCTGCACCCCAGCTTCTCCAGTTGGAGCCCGATAATCTTCCGGTTCGTGGCGTTGTCATCTGCCACGAGCACCTCCAGTTCGCAACCCTGCACCGGGGCCGGCCGATGGATGCACTGTTCCGGCAACAGGTTTTCCCCTGCCACCTCCAGCGCGAGAGTGAAGAAAAAAGAGGATCCCTTGCCCGGAGTGCTCTGCGCTTCGAGTCGTCCTCCCATTCTCTCCACAAGGAGCATGGCGATCGGCAAGCCAAGCCCGGTGCCTCCATGGTGACGGGTGGTTGTGGAATCCGCCTGGACGAAACGCCGGAAGACCCGCTCCAGCACTGCGGCATCCATTCCAACACCTTGGTCTTTCACCTCGAACAGGAGCTGCGGCAATGAGGATTTCACGGCACAACTTACGTTAAGCTGCACAAGGCCGCCGGCCGGTGTGAACTTGATCGCGTTGGAGAGCAGGTTCAGCAACACTTGGCGCAATCTGAACCCATCCCCGATGTACCCGCTTGCCAACGTGGGGTCCGCCCGGGATTCCATTTGAACGCCAGCCGCCTGAGCCTGCGGAGCAACGATCTCCAGGCATTCCGCCATCAATCGCCGCAACTCGAAGGGTGTGTTTTCCAGCTCGATATGGCCGCTTTCGATCTTTGACAGGTCAAGGATGTCGCCGATCTGTTTGAGCAACAACTCGCCGGACTCCTCGATGATCCGCGCTTTGTCGGCCGCCTCAGGGTGAAGATCACTGCGGTGAACCAACAACTCCGATGCCGCAATAATCGCATGAAGGGGAGTCCGGATCTCATGGCTCATGTTGGCAAGAAAATCCCCCTTTGCGCGCGAGGCCTGCTCGGCCCGCTCGCGGGCGGCATGAAGTTCGGCCGTGCGTTCCGAAACGAGACGCTCCAAATTCAAATTCGTCGCCCGGGTTTCCTCAAGCGCCTCCTCGCTCCGGCGGTGTGCGGTCTCAAGGAGAACGGAAAGGGTGATCCCCAGACAAAACACAAAGCCTGTGATGATAAGTCCGTCACGAAGCAAGGTGGCCGCCGTGAAGCTCATCGAACCAACGACCGGTTGGTCCCCAAGAACGGCCCAATGAAACCAAACCTGAGTCACGACAATCACTGTGAGCAGCAGGAACGCGATCGGGCGGGAGGCAAAGACCAAGGCGATCAGCAGGCAAACAAGGTCGTAGCCAAACAGGGAAATTCCGGCGGAAAGCGGTTCGTGAAATTCGGGAATGAGAAACAGAACAGCGTGAACGGGAATCAGGGCAATGAGTGAGATCCCGTTGCCTGCGGCCTGAAGCTTCCCCTTGCTTGCCCACCAAAGCGAGGAAGCTGCCGCGGTCAGAAAAATCAAATTCATGCCCAGCCTGACACCGAGAAACGGCGGCTCCACAGCCAGCAGTTTCAGGACGTTGAGCGGGATAAAAACGATCACAAGAAGGCACAGCCCGGCGAGCAGGCGCGCCTTCATCCGCACAAAGTATGTCTCATCCCGATAGCTTGCATCCAGCCGGGAGAAGAGCCTGTCGAGGGGGCGACTCATCAATTCGGGGATTCCATTCATGACAAGTGGAAATCGGTGCGGATTGGTCCGTTTTGCTTCCTGCTGCCGGGTCAGAGGCTGTGCCTCGTCAGGAACTCAAACCTGCTTTTGCGCGTCTTCGGTGGCGAAGGTTTAAATTTTGAAGGAGCCGATGCTCTCAGGGAGAGATGAGGGCATTCCTGGCTTCGGCAAGTTCCTTCCGCTTTGTCTCGCTCACTTCGGGATAGCGCAAATCAAGCGAGGCAAGGGCATCAATGACCGCCGAGGCAACCACCATGCGGGTGAACCACTTGTTGTCGGCCGGCACCACGTACCAGGGAGACTCCGGCGTGGCGGTCTCGCGGATCGTCTCCTCGTAGGCCGCCATGTAGTCATCCCAGTATCCGCGCTCCTTGGTGTCGTTTGCTGAGA
>JBGSSC010000535.1:0-3167 GCA_041737265.1 Terrimicrobiaceae bacterium
GCGGCGGTCATGCCGCGATCGGGAACCCCTACGGCTCCGCGGATACCGAATCCCCGTTCGGTGAAGTTGAGGCCGTTGCGCACGGTGCGGCCGATACCGTCGTATGGTTTCCACTGAATGAACCGGGTATCGACTCCGCCCTGCATAATGAAGTCTTCGATGAGATGCCCGACCTCGTTGTCGGCAAAGGCAGTAACGACCGCGGTGTTAAGCCCGAAACATTTCCGCAGCCCGCGCGCCACATTGTATTCGCCACCGCCTTCCCATGCCGTGAACTGGCGGGCCGTCCTCACTCGGCCCTCGCCGGGATCCAGGCGGAGCATGATTTCTCCGAGAGAAACGAGGTCGTAGTGGCAGTCGGATGCTTTGCGAATGGTGAGGCTCATGGTCGTTTTGGGTTGGTTAAATATCTACGGTTTTCAATGTGGCGGCATCCCAGCGGGCGGCTCCACATCCGGCGGCAATTTCGGCGAAGGCTTCGAGTTCGGCCGCCGTGAAGAGCAGTCCGCCGTGTACTTCCGAAAGTTTGCCGGCTTCGGCTTCGAGCTGGCCCGGCAGGAGGCAGCGTTCGTTGCCATGGCCGAGCACATCACCGAGAACAGCTTTGATGTTTTGAGCCTGCGAGCGGCCTGAAGCAAAGGACCCCGAGGACAGTGCATCGGGGTGGGTGATCTGGAAGAAAAAAGTGGAGGCGTGTTTGTCGCCGTCGTTTTTGGCGTGTCCCCGGATCGTGGGAAGTGAGCCGCCGATGAACGCTGCGTAGAGTTCGTCGATGAGCCCGAGGCCATACCCTTTGTGGGCTCCAAACGGGAGAAGCGCGACTGCGGCATTCGGATCGGTGGTTTCCTTGCCGGCGGCATCCACCGCTGATCCGGGCGGGAGTTGTTTGCCCTCGCGCTGGAATTGTTGGACGCGGCCCATGGCGACGGTGGAGGTCGCCCAGTCGATCACGATGGGAAATCCGACAGCCTCCGTTGTTGGGAATCCCCACGAGTGAGGATTGGTCCCGAGCGTCGGGTGTTTTCCGCCGAAAGGAACGACTTCCGCGATGGCGGAGGTGCAGTTCGTGTAAGCGATGTATCCCCTGCGTGCGGCTTCCATGACATAGCCACCTCCCCAGAGGTAATGCGTGGCATTGTCGACACTCACCGTGCCGGTGCCGAATTCGTCGGCCAGCCGGATGCATTCCTCGATGGCGCGGTAGGCGACCGCCTGGCCGAGCTTGTGGTGGGCATCCCAAACTTTGGCTGCTTTGAAACGGGTCGGCTTTTCTTCGATCTGCGCTCCCGGAACCCAGCCTCCGGTGTGACTTCCGAACAACTCGTCCAGATGCAGGGCCTTGATTGCATTGTGCGTGCGGATCCCGTGACGTGCCGCGTTTTCACAAAAGCGCGTGGCATCGGCTGCCTCGTCGGGCAGGTAGCCGCGCTTTTCAAAGGCGGCCTGAACAAGGGCGTTGTGAAGTTCGAGCGGGACGACGTGATAGGTTTGGGGCATTCGGTTGGTTGGCTAGCGGTCCATGACATCGAGACCGGTGAATCTGGTGTTGTTTATAAAACAGGCGGTTTCAAAAGGAATTTGCCTGGGCGATGGGCGGCTTGCCATCAAGGACGGCGATGAGATTCTCCACCGATTTTGTTGCCTGACGGACGACGCTTTCGTAGGTGCGTGATCCGATGTGGGGAGTAATGATGGCACGGTCGCTGTGGAGGAGGGGGTGGTCCGCGGGAGGCGGTTCCTCGTCGAGAACATCCGCTCCGTAACCGTAGAGCTTCCCGCTGGCGAGTCCGTCCGCGATGGCCTGGTTGTCAACGATCTCGCCGCGGGCGCAGTTCAGCACCACCGCGCCGTCTTTCATGGAGGCGATGCGTGCGGCGTTGATCAGATGCCTTGTTTCATCGGTCAGATTCGTATGAAGGGTGATCACGTCGGACTTGCGGATCAGTGTATCGACATCGGGAGCGCGCTCGACGCCGTGTTGCGCCGCGAAGGCATCGTCCCAATACAAGTCGAAGCCGATGAGCTCCATTCCGAACGCGCGGCCCCGGGTGGCAACTTCGCGGCCGATGCGGCCGAGCCCGACGATCCCGAGGGTTTTGCCTGCAAGTTCGTGACCGGTGAGGCGTTTCCAATTTCCGGATTTCACATAATTCACTTCGGCGACCATGTTGCGATAGATGGCAAGAAGGAGGCCGAATGTGTGTTCCGCGACGGTTGTGTGGTTGACTCCGGGTGTGAAACAAACCGGGATCTTGAGTTCGGTGGCGGTTGCCACGTCGATCTTGTCGAGCCCGATGCCATACTTGCTCAGCACTTTGAGTCGCGGCATGCATTTTTCCAGCACCGGCCGGGTATAGGCGTCATCCCCGCAAAGGATTCCGTCGAAGTCGCCGACGAGCTCCAGCATTTTGGCCTGGGGAAGCGGGCCCCGGGCATTAACAATTTCGTAGCCCTTCGATTCGAGGAGCGGGTGGTGGGATCCGGGGGTGTCTTGGAAGGAGGTTGTGGTGACGAGGATACGTTTCATTAATTGAGAGAAATCAAAAATAGGAACCCCGCCGCAGGGGTAAAGGAAAATAAGATTTTTCCATTGTAAAAAGGAGAAAAGGCACGCCGGGATCAGGGGGGTGAGGACAAGTTGAGTTCGTTGACAGAGCGCTGGGCGGCAATCAGGCGATCCTCCCAAACCTCTTTGTCCGAGTCGGGAATGCGATTCTCCCGCTCCATGGCTGCCAGCACGAATGCGAGGCCCTCCTTGAGGGAAAAACGCGGCTGAAACTCCGGCACATCGCGCATGAGCTGTTCGGGGCTGTAGATCGTATTGTGGGAGAAGATGGTTTCGCAGATCCCGAGGTTGGGCACGCCAGCGGCAACCATAGTGGCCAATGGCACCCCTACGAGCTCGACCTCGCGGCCGATCACCTCCATGGCGGTCCGATGGTAGTCGGCCCAGGTGCCGATCTCTCTCTTCATAACATTGTAGGTTTTGCCAATGCAGCTGTCGCGGCCCAATGCAAAGACAAAGGCCGGCGCGGCATCATCCACGTAAAGCCATTGGTGCAGTGCGCGACCGTCCCCACAAACGACAATGGGCTTGCCTTTGCGAGCGCGGTCGACCCAACCCGCTTCCCATGCGATCTGTCTTAACATCGACCAGCTCGGACCGA
>JBGSSC010000413.1:0-3731 GCA_041737265.1 Terrimicrobiaceae bacterium
GATACAATATCGCGCACCGGCTCGATGCGGATGGGCTTCCATTTCGCCGGGGCCTCGGAGGGTTCGTGGTCCCGGATCCGCCAAAGGCCGTCTGATCGGAATTCGGCCCGGGTGAGGACCCGCCGGTTAGCATACGATTCCTCCTGCTCAAATGCCAACGACTTCAACTCCCTGGTGAGAAAACGTGCGCTGTGCACGACATCGAGCTTCCAGAGGGCCCGGGCAGCACCCACGGTTCCGCCGCGGACCGTAACGCTGGTGACCGGACCGGTGGTGCCCACCGTTGCCTTGGCCTGTGCAGCTTCAATTCTCCCCCAGCCGAATCGGAACGTCGCGGTGAACGGTGCGATCATCGGGAAGGATCCTGCCGTCCGGGGAGTCAGACCGGACTGCCACGCCTGCGGAGGGATTTGCGCTTCTGACGCGGAGCAGAAACCTGCAGCCAGGAACCATGCTAAAAGCGTGGATATGAACCTAATCCGGCGGGAGCCGGTGCCAGGAGTGGGAGTGTGGGCGGGGGCACCCGTTGAGAAACTGCCTCCACC
This sequence comes from Terrimicrobiaceae bacterium, assembly GCA_041737265.1. GTDB lineage: Bacteria > Verrucomicrobiota > Verrucomicrobiia > Chthoniobacterales > Terrimicrobiaceae > JBGSSC01. The sequence continues at coordinate 546 of JBGSSC010000413.1, forward strand.
TGCCGCCGGATTAAAATATTTTGCTTCGCAAAATGGAGGGAAACGTTTCATCGTTTCCCATAATTCACGGTTCCGACGAAGCGGAACCCTCCACCCCTGGACCAAGGCCAGCATTCCAACTTTTTCGATCGTTTCAGAAATTTTGCGCTTATTGCGCAGGATTTGACCGGCAAGAAATCATGCATCGGGGAGTACCCGTTCAACGCGTGCTGCCTGCATCCATCCCGACTTGCCGTCGGGTGTCGCACAATAGGCCCAATCCCCGCTTTCGCGTTTCCAGGTGACCGTGCTGCCGGGAGGCAGCTTTGCTAGGACATCCGACCGGTCGGCAGGCGCGGAGAGCAGCGAGGCCCCTTCCGGGGAAATGACAACCGCGGCACTTCTCCAGGCAAACCTCGGGTCGGCGAGATAGACCGCGGAGAATCCTGCCGCTCCAATCACAGCCAGAAGGAATGCGGCAGTCATTGCAAATGGTCCGCTCCGCAACCAAAGCCCCGCAAGCAGCCAGAAGGCCCCCAACCAAAATATTCCAAAACTCACGACGAGGAGAGGAAACAAGGCCACTCGCTCGGCAAGCAGATCGCGCCAGTCGGTGGCCGCAAGCGGAATCCCCTTCGCACGCTCGGTGTCGGAAAGCGCCATCCGGGCATCAGCCAAGCGGGGGTCAAGCATCAAGGCCCGCCGGAAATTCAGGACTGCGGCTCCGGCATCACCTTCCTTCTTCAGCGACTGGCCAAGGTTAAAATATAGACCGGCGCTTTTCGGACCCGAGGCGAGAGCGGTCTCAAAGGTCCTTGCCGCACGGACAAAATCGCCTTTCTCGTAAGAGGCGGCGGCTTCGTCGACCGGAGAAGCCGGCGCGGTGGCAGCGCCCAATAACAAAATGGCAAGGCACAGCCTCCCGCAAGCAAAGGCATTGTCAACCACTGCCGGCCCCGGTTGTTTCCTGCCCCTATTTCCTGCCCCCGGTTGAAGTCTTTTCGCTGCGAAAAGACCTTCGGATTCCTTGAGGGAGGAAATGCAGGAACACCAACGACTCAGAACTTGATTCAAATTCATAAACTCACGAATTCAAGGAATCCGGCGGGGAAGGCTTTCATCAAAGGAATGGAGGGTTTTTAAAATGTCGGCGCGCGCATCGGTGGAAAGCCCGGAAGCCGACCGCGTGGAAAATTTCACTTCGGCCTGCCGGTTGAGGACTTCATGAACGGCATCCCGGAGTTCAGGAGCCGGGATGGCATCTTCCAGGGATGTTCCTTCGAGCCGGGCTTCGATGAAGCGCGAGGCGCCGTCGAGAAAGTCGGTATCGGAGAGTGAAGCATTGCGGAGAGACTTTAATCCGCTTCGCAGCCTCTTCAACTCTGCCGCACGGGCCGCCGCAGGAGAATCCGAGTAGCGTTTGTAGAGCAGCGCCAGAAACCCGAGAGCCCAGGCCCCGGCAAGCGCTCCGCCGGCAGCGATTAGCATCGGACTCCATCCCAGAGGCACGAAATTCGCCGGCGTGAAATCCCGGGAAAGGTCGTTTCCTTCGGCGACCGGTTCCGGAGGAGCGGGAGTCCCTGGTGAATTGGAAGCAACAGCCCCTGACGGCACTGCGGGCGCACTGCCCGCGGCTTCCACTGCAACCGGCGGAGCCGTGAGGGTGATGTATTTTTCCTGCGATGGGTCGAAAAAGGTGAACTGAACCGGGGGTGTGGCCCGCTGCTCCTGCCTTGCAACCAGGGTGAATTCGTAGATTTTCTCCCCGCTGAATCCGATGGGGTCGCTGGCACTTGGCTCGAACTTTTCCGAGGGATCATAGACCCGCCACCCTTCGGCGTCCGTGAGAACCGGGGCCCCCATGGCCTCGAAATTTCCCCGTCCGGAAACAACTACCCTGAGCACAATCGGCTCGCCTGCGGCGGCTTTGGGCGGGGAGGCCGTCGCCTCGATTGAAAATTCGCCCACCGCTCCCGCAAAATCCGGTGTCCGTCCCTGCGCGGGAAGCGGCTTGACCTCGATTCCGACGCTGTCGGTTGCAATCTCAACTTCCCGGATGTCGGTCATTCCAAAGTTGCGCAGCATGCCGCCAAAGAAGTCATCAACACCGGGCGGTGCCGAAACCGGAACCTGCACCCTGGCAGCAAGGGTGGCAGCGGGGACTTCGAGCGGGCCCGCTTTGGCTGCGGTAATTGCGGTGCGATACACGAAACAACCGTAGGAGATGCCATCCATTTCGCGTGTGGCCTCGGTTGGACGCGCAGTGCGCTGGACCGTAAATCCCTCACCGCCAAAAGACGGGCGCTCACTCACTTGGGCCGGCAACCGGGAGTCCACGTAAAACCTCAGATCAACCGGCACAATTTCCCCGACGTAGGCACTGCGTTTCGGGATGACCATTTCGCCGAAAGTGCCGCGCGAGGACGGGGCCGGTTCGGATGGTGCCGGGCTGCCGGGAGCTGGCATTTGTGGAGCCGACTGAGGGTTCCGGGGGACAGGGATCGCCGGCAGGACGCGCACTCCGCCCATGTTCGGCACAACCGACAGCTCCGAAGGTTTGGTTTTGAATACTTTGCCATCGAGCCGGACGCGAAGGGAAGGAATGGAGAACTTCCCTTCCCGCGTTGCGGAGAGGGTGAGAACCATGCGTGTTGTTACCTGCATCCCGCCCGGGAAGGACATTTGCATCTGGTATTGGTCCGAGGTGCCGACGACTTCGAGTCCATCGACCTCCAAGGGCTCCAGCAATTTCCCCTGCGATTTTCCCGTGGCCGTGATTACAAACTGAACCGGCTCGCCAACTTGAACCTCCGCGGCGAGCAATTCCGCATCCACGGATTGGGACATTGCGGCAGTCGCACTCAAAAGAAATGCAACGCCGGACAGCATCAGGCAACGGACTGCAAGGGATACCAGCTGAGTATGGATGTCGGTTTTCACCAGTCTTTGAGAGTTTGTTCCTGTGAAGAAGGCATCATTAATCGCACGCGCTCCTCCTCGTTGCGAAGAGAATTCAGAAGCGCGCGCGCCTGGGCAGGGCTCATCTCTCCCTCCTTTTCCTCAGGAATCATCTCCTGGGGCTCGGCAGCCTGCTCTTCTTGTGGTGTCGCGGGCTTGATGTCGCCCTCAGGCCGTTCGCCCGGTGTTGGGGTTGGCACGGGTTGATCAGGTTTGCCTTGCTCGTCCCTGCTGCCCGGCTGCTGCTTT
>JBGSSC010000052.1:0-1701 GCA_041737265.1 Terrimicrobiaceae bacterium
TCACATCCGGATTGTTGTGACAGATGAGGTCGAGATCAAACGCCGGGACAAGACGGCGAAGAAATCGGACTCCTCGAAAGCCGGTAAAAAGCCTGCCGCCCGCCGCAAGCCGAAGGCAGAAGCCGCTGCTCCGGATCCCGCAGCTGAATAGGAACAGGTATTCGTCGTCCAGTACGGTGGAGACGGTACTCCGTTTCCACCGGACTCCTCCTTTTTGCGGCAACGGAGCCAAAGGGAGTGTCGTCTGTCGTATAGCATTCCTGGACCGCACGGAGTGACGCTTTGGCAGAGCCGGGCCGCCGACCCCGCCGTTCACCCTTCCTCAATAATCGAGACCAACCATTCCTGAATCGCCGCAAGAAAATCGATTTCCAGCCGTGCATGGTCGCGTGGAGAATCGAGCGGGGGAGGGCGCCGGGAGGAGAGTTCTTTTTCCGAAAAGCCGTGCGTTTCGGCGAGAGCCAGCCGGGCTTGGTTGAGGGCATTCAGCCAGGCCGGAATGTGGCGTTCGGGAAAGTCCAGAGACCATTCCCCTTCGATTTCTTTCATTGCCTTCAGATCCGCCGAGACCGTCTCGCGGGCGTCGAGGAAAAGTTCCTGGAGCCCGGGCTGCACGTGGGCCTTCCAATCCCTTGAGAGTTGATCTTCATCGGATGGCTCGGGATAAAACCGCGCCTCCGCCCGCTCGGAAAGCGATTCATTCAGGCGGGGCACTTTTCGCAGGATATCCGCGAGCGGCGGAGGAATTTCGTGGAAGCCGAGGACTCCCGGTGCCGGGCGGCAAAGAATCATGGGATTATCAATTTCATTTGCCGGGCCGTTCCACCGTCGCGAGGAGAAGGTGTCCGTGCAGTTGCTCCACATAAAACTCGGCACGTTCCCTCGGACCCGTCCACACAATCGAGCGGCCCTTGCGATGGACCTCGAGCATATGCTTCACGGCGCGGTCTTTGGCATACCCGAAGACTTTGCGAAAAACATGTGTCACATAACTCATGAGATTCACCGGGTCGTTGTGAACCACGACATTCCAAGGCAGATCGAGCGCTTCCTCCTCCCGGATTTCCGGGAGTTCGGTTGTCATGCCGGCCATAGCGGAAACACAGGGGCTGATGGCGTGGACTTCATTCATCACAATCAGGCTACCATCTTCAGGGCCGCTTTCAAAAGCCGTTCCTGCAGGCGGGCCATTGCCGCAGCATCCCGTTTTGTCAGGTCATCGTGTCCGCCCAGATGAAGCAGACCGTGAATTGCACATAGCGACGCTTCCATGGAAGCCGAATGGCAAAACCGTGGTGCCTGAGCGGCGACCGTACCCGCCCCGATGAGGATTTCGCCGTAAGGAAAAGTGATCACGTCGGTCGGGGTTGGGTCTCCGAAGAAGCGACCGTGGACCCGGGCGATCGCAGCATCGGAAAGGACGCTGATCCCGACGACTGCAAGCCCGGTCAATGGGCTCCCGGGTTTGGCGGCTTCCAGGCAGGCACCGGTCGCTGCACCCGCAACCGATCGAATCAAATCGAAGTCGAGCGGAATGCCCCGCTGGCGGTTGAGGAGTTCGATACAGGGAAGCGCCGGGTTCACGCAGCCGGCCGCGCAGCCCGGCTCCCTTCGACCGGCACCTCTCTCTCCTCGCGCTTGGGATAGGCGACGCGTGCGTGGAGCATGTTGACCAAGGTGGACTTGAGAGTTTCACCTAGC
>JBGSSC010000499.1:0-4039 GCA_041737265.1 Terrimicrobiaceae bacterium
CGCAGCCGCATGGTGGCCGACAGGCTGGCTGGCGGATTCGAATTGTTGCTCAATAAAAACAAGATCGACTACGTCCGGGGGGTCGGGTCAGTCAGCAAGCCGGGGGTCATTGAAGTCAAGGGCAACGACGGCAAGACCTCGGAGCTCAAGGCGGCAAAGACTCTCATCGCCACGGGCGTTGTGAGCCGCGAGATGCCGGGCTTCCCGTTCAACGGCAAGTCCGTGATCGGCAGTCGCCATGCGTTGGTGCTCGAGAAGCAGCCGAAAGATATCATCATCATCGGAGCAGGGGCCATCGGCATCGAATTCGCATACTTTTTCAATGCCTTCGGGACAAAGGTCACGGTTGTGGAAATGTTGCCGTCGATTCTCCCGGTGGAAGACTCGGATGTGAGCGTTGCGCTGGAAAAATCTCTGAGCAAACAGGGTCTGAGAATTCTTACCGGCACCAAAGTGGACAAAGCAGAGGCCACCGCCAAAGGGGTGAAGCTGCAGGTTTCCGGGAAGAAGGAAGAAACACTTGAAGCGGAGGTGGCCCTTGTCGCCATTGGCGTGAGTCCGCTGCTTCCGGCGGGCCTCAAATTGGCCACGGATCCCAAGGGATGGCTCACTACGGACGCGAACTACGAAACCAGCGTGAAGGGCGTCTATGCGGCGGGAGATATCATCGGGCCTCCATGGCTCGCCCATGTCGCGAGCTTTGAGGCCGTCCAGGCCGTCGAGGGTATGTTTGGCGTCGCCAAGCCGAAGAAAGTTTCGGTTTTTCCGGGCTGCACGTATTGCCAGCCACAGGTCGCCAGCGTGGGACTCACGGAGCGCGCTGCCAAGGAAAAGGGCCTCAAATACCGGATCGGCAAATTCCCGTTCATGGCGAGCGGCAAGGCGCTGGCCGTGGGAGAGAGCGAGGGATTTGTGAAACTTATTATCGCCGAACCCCACGGCGAAGTCCTCGGAGCCCACATCCTCGGCGCCGATGCCACCGAGATGATTGCCGAACTCAGCCTCGCAATCACCCTCGAAGCCACCGTCGACGAATTGATCTCAACCATCCACGCCCATCCCACACTGAGTGAATCGGTCCACGAAGCCGCACACGCAGCCATGGGTCACGCCATCCATATCTAGCGAATCCGGCGGGGTTGGTGGTGAGGCTGTGGTAAGGGCAACGCGTTCCGGCAGGAAGCGGCCTCCTTCGCTGCCGAATTCGATGGCATTTTGCTGCGCAAAATGAGCGGCGAGGCGGTGCCTCGCCAAATTTTGCGAAGCAAAATTTTTCTAATCCGGAGGCGATGGGACCAATTTCTCACCGGGGAGCCATGCCAACAAACCCGCTCTTGGCACCTGTTCCTGCCGGATTAGGATTCTTCTCCGGTTTCTTTGTTCTGTTCTTCCATCTGACGAAGAACCTCGGACATGTCATCCACCTCGTCCCAGACAGCCTGGCTGACGAAGATCGGCGCTTTTTGCTGGGCGGCGAGCGCGATGCAATCGCTCGGCCGTGCGTCCAGTTCGATAATTTTGCGTTGTTGGATCTCGTTCTCGACAACCAGAATCAGCCGCCCGAAGTAGGTGCCGCTTTTGAGGTCGTTGATCACGACCCTTTCGACCTTTGCGCCAAACGCCTGAAGAACGAGCGCGAAGAGGTCGTGGGTGAGCGGGCGTTCCTTTTCCGTGCCGCTTAAAAACATCCCGATCGCCGTTCCGACACTGTGATCCACGTAGATCACAAAAACTTTCTCTTCGTTTCCCAAAAAAACAGCGACTCCGGCATTGGTCGGTATGATCCCTCTTACCTCGACCGCGACGACGTCCTTTTTCATCGAGCCGAGGATAGCACCCCGCAGCCCCCGCGGCAACAGCCCCCCGAGCTTGATTTTTCGGGGCTTCGCGGTTGGGATGGGGGCATGAAGACCCTTCTTACTGTCCTGCTGCTCGCCGCGTCGACTCTCCTGGCCGAAGAAGTCGTCATCTCCAAGTCTGCCTTTGGCGGAGGCCAGGGAATCAACGGTTCGGTTGCCGCGCTTGTCGTGCAGCCCGATGGCAAGATCGTCCTCGGCGGCAGCTTTGCTGCTGTTAATGGAGTCCCCCGTGGAAACATCGCACGGCTCAACGCCGATGGCACTCTGGACGAAACCTTTGCGCCAAACCCTTTCGCCGGTGCCAACGGTCCCGTCCGAGCCCTGGCACTGCGGGCCGATGGAGGCATCGTCGTCGGTGGTAGCTTCTCCGAAGCAGGAGGCGTGACAACCAAGAACCTCGCCCTCTTCAAACCGGACGGCACGGTCGATCCCGCGTTTGCGTCGGTGGGGGATCCCGGAACCAACGGCGAAGTGCTGGCCGTTTCAGTTCAGCCCGATGGAAAGGTTGTCATCGGAGGCAGCTTCACCGCAGTTTGTGGTCGCCAACGCAACGCCATCGCCCGCATCAATGCCGATGGCACCCTCGATGAAAACCTCCCCGCCAATGGCCGCGTCACGGGGTCGGTCGAGGCCCTCGTCGCCACCGGCCCTTCATCTTCCCTCGCCGGAGGATCCTTCTTCGTCACCAATCAGGTGGCACGTTCGCTTTTCTCCACAGGTAATCCTTGATTTTTTGCCGACCCCGGGTGATGCTCTATCCATTGGGGGCGTATTGGCTTCGACGTGAAATTCGATGCCGGGCTCGCATGCCGGGGATGATCCGTTGGCCTCGTTAAAAATCGGGTCAAAAAAATAACTGCAGATTACGAAAATCTCGCACTCGCGGCCTAATTGAGCCGTGACGCGGAAGGGGCGACGCCTGCTAGCCTCCGACGCGACGACAGCAGGCTGGCCCGACACCGGTGCGACCGCGGTGAAAGGCGAGATCGATTTCGTGGACGCTCAGGAGAAGGTGGCGTGACGGTTCGCAGCTCTTCTCTGAAACTAAAAACCGTATAAGCATGTAGAAGGTCTGGCTGAAAGTTTCAGGGACAGGGGTTCGACTCCCCTCGCCTCCACTTTGTTGATAATCAACTGGTTAAGTGTCTGAAAAGGGATAGATAGGAACGCAGGTAGGAACAAGTCCGCCAAAAGCTGTGCAGATCCACCACCTTCCGACTTCGCCAGTTTCCTTCGCACAGTAGGATCATTGGTCATTCTGCTCCTGTTCTGACCATATACCTCAACCGATCCAGGGCGTACTGCAGCTCGCCCAGTTCGTGCTGGGGTAAATCCCGGAGATCTACTCCCTTGGCTTGGAACATACGGAGTTTGAGATACAGGTGAAGTCGTCTATTAAGAAGAGTCACCGGCTTGTATCCATCATGGACCGAGCTGGCATCCTCCTCTGCGTCAAGCAACGAGACATCGAATGGGCCACCAGGTTCCGGACCATCCAGTTCTTCGCTGAGGCTATCCCCATCGAGAGTGAGCGCAAAACTCACCCAGCCCTCAACGAGGTCTGGAACGCTCACAATTTGGACCTCCGCTTCCTTCACTGTAGTCGCCATTTGTTCCCTTACTTGCTGGCACGCGGCAAGAATAGCGTCTCTCCACGCCGCCAAAAACTCCGCGATGAACTCAGCGGATTCCGCTTTGTCGCCTAGGTCATCGTTCGCCACGATACGGCACAAAGCGTCATGGGCCACAATCGAAACCTCCTGGTCATCATGATCGCCAGCTAAAATACTCGACTCAATATCAGCAACACGCGACAACGCTTCTTCAATGCGCTCGGCAGCATCCAGCTTCTGAGTTTCGAATTTGTATCGCAGAAATCGTCCGCAAACACAGGCAGGGCGAAAGTCTCCCACGGATTTATCAGGCAGGTAGCGATCCATGGCGAAACGAAATGCTTCCGAAATCAGATCTGCCTGTTGATCCCGCCGTAGCAGCCGGTAGAGGATCTCCATCTGCTTTTCGGAATTCATGGGTGGCCTCAACAGGGATTACTCCTCGTAGGTCATCCCAAAGACCGTGTCCGTGAGCCAGTTCCGGAAAGAATCGTTGTCTTGGAACTGTTTGAAGAGCTGTGCGTCGTCAGTGAATAGAGCGGTGATGACGCGCTTGAGCGCCTTGTC
>JBGSSC010000510.1:0-6358 GCA_041737265.1 Terrimicrobiaceae bacterium
GATGGCCTCGCGCGTTTCGTCTGCGTAGAGGAGGTCGAGGTTGCCGACGCCGCCTCCGATGACGATGGCATCCGGGTCGAGGATATTGATAACCGCGGCGATCGCTTCGCCGAATTTTTTGCGCAGCCGGTCGAGAGTGGCGGTTGCGTGAGGATCGTTTGAGGCCTGCGCGATTTCTTGCAGCCGAAGTTGCGCTCCGCCGAGGGAGCGGTAGTAACGCTCCAGAGACGGTCCGGAGATGACGGTTTCGATGCAGCCTCTTCGGCCGCAATAACACGGGGTCTGTTCACCACACAGGGGATTGTGGCCCCATTCGCCGGCGATGCCGTGCAGACCTTCAAGAGCCTGGCCGTTGACCACGAGCCCGCTGCCAACGCCTGTGCCAAGGATCAGGCCAACGACAACCGGCGAGCCAACCGCCACACCCAGGCAGGCTTCCGCGAGCGCAAAACAATTGGCGTCGTTTGCAAGCCTCACCTCCGTGCCCAGACGGGAACGGAGATCGTCTTTGAGTGAGCGCCCGTTGAGGCATGTTGTGTTTGAGTTTTTCAGCCCTCCGGTCGTTGGTTCTGTTGCACCCGGTGTGCCAATCCCGATGCATGCCGGGCGTTTTTCTCCCGATTCCGCTTCAAGCATTCCGACAAGGCAGGATATCTGGTCGAGGATATGATCGTAGCCGCGGGCCGCCTCGGTGGGCAGGCGAAGGCGCAACGAAGTGCTGGAAAGCGAATCCGCATCAAGGATAGCACCCTCGATCTTGGTTCCGCCGAGGTCGATTCCCCAACGGTGCATGGCCGGTCAGACCGAAACGCGCATGGGCATCAACACGTAAAGGTAGGGCGTGTTGATCTTCACGACACCCGGGCTGATCTCGTCGATCAATTCCAAGTGAATTTCTTCCTCGGTGAGATTGCGCAGCGGGTCCATTAGAAACTCCGGGTTGAACGCGATCGCCAGATCGCGTCCGCGATAGGCGACTGCCATGGATTCGCGGGCCTCGCCGACTTCGGGAGTGTTTGCGGAGATGTCCAAATTGTTTTTCGAAAATGCCAGCCGTACCGAGCTGGCCTTGTCGGTGCTGAGGAGCGAGACACGGCGGAGGCTGTTGAAAAAGGATTCCCTCTCGAGGGTGATCCGTTCTTTGGCTTCGCCCGGGATGACCTGGCGGTAGTTCGGGTAGTTGCCCTCGACGAGCTTGGAAACGAGCTCGGTGCCGCCGACGCGGAACAACACGAGGTTCTCGCCTGCGACAATCTGGGCCTCCCCTTCCTCGCCGAGGACGCGCTGGAGTTCACTCACTGCCTTGGTCGGCACGATGAAATCGCGTTCCTGACTCTTTGGAAATTCGATGTCGCTGTCAAAAAGCGCAAGCCGCCGCCCGTCGGTGGCAACCATGGTGAGCTTGTTCTCGGTGAAGGAAAAGAGGATCCCGTTGAGGACGTAGCGGGTTTCATCTGCCGAAATCGCGTAGGCCGTCTTGCGCAATCCGTCTTTGAGTTCCGATTGCTTGAGCGTGTAGGTCTTGGAATCCTGGAACGACGGAAAAGGAGGGAAGTCGTCTTTCGGAAGGCCGAAGATTTTAAAGAAGCTGCTGCCGCAGGTGAGGCTGGTGATATTTTTCCCGTCGGTCTCAAAAATAATTTCGGCGGTTGGCAACTCGCGGACGATGGCAGCAAGCCGGCGGGCCGGCAGCGTTGTCGCGCCGGGCTTTTCAATTTGCGCTGCGATCTCACAACGAACACCCACCTCGAGGTCGGTGGTTGTGAGCCGGAGCCCGGTTTCCGTGGTTTCGAGCAGGACGTTGCCCAGAACGGGCAGGGTGGCACGGCTGCTGACAATGTTTTGCGTGCGCTGGAGGCCGTCGAGCAGAGCGTCTTTTGTGACTGCGAACTTCATGGGCGTAGAATAAGCCTCTGTGTTTATGCGGCTCTGCGCAGACTGTCAATTACCTGAATCCACCGCCTTCCCTCCCAAGCGTATTTCCCGTATGAATCGGAGGCATGGGTAAAGCCACGTTTCTCCTCGTTGATATCAGCAACACGTTCACAAAAGTCGCGACAGCGACCCGTGGCCGGCTGGGTCCAACACACCGTCTCCCGACCGCGGGCCTAACCGCAGCGGCCCTTCGAAGGATCGTGAAGACGAGCGGTGCACGCCAGGCAGTGGTCGCCTCCGTGGTTCCGGCTGCGAGCGCACGAATCCGTCCGGCACTGCCCGCAGAGTGCATCGAGGTGGGGCCCTCCGCGGCCGGGGGACTCGTCATTGATTACCCATCACCGGGGAGCATCGGTGCGGACCGCCTCGCCAACTCCATTGCCTGCGCGACCCTGTACGGAAAGCCAGCTGTGGTGGTTGATTTCGGCACTGCGGTCACCTTCGACGTGATCTCTCCGCAGGGTGCGTACATGGGCGGCGTGATCGCTCCCGGGTTGGGGATGATGGCCGAATATCTGCACAGCCGCACAGCGCTCCTGCCGTTGATCAAACTGGGCCGGCCTCCCCGGGCCGTAGGGCGGAGCACGCGCGAAGCCATGTTGTCAGGTGCCGTGCACGGGTACCGCGGCCTGGTCGCGGAAATTCTTCTTCAAATCCGCAAGGAGGCCTTCCCCCGGCGCCGCCCAGCAATCATCGCCACCGGAGGCGACGCACGGCTCATCGGTGGATCTCTCGGCCTTTTCGACCGTATCGATCCCCACCTCACGTTGCGCGGCTTGTTGCTGATCGCCCGCCACCATTTCCCCTGATCCGGCGGGAGCGGTGCCAAGGGTGGGGTTGTTGGCAAGAGGACCCGGTGAGAAACAGCCTCCAGCGCGCAGGATTAGAAAATTTTGCTGCGCAAAATGAGGCAGAGCAAGGCCGGAGCCTCAGGGAAGAAAAACCATCTACGGTCACCTCCAGGCTGCGTTTAGTAGTTGCCCCCAATCGATTTGGGGTTATCATGCTGGGCTCTCTATGCAAGAAACGACTCTCATTCTCCTGAAACCCGACTGTGTCTCAAAAAAACTCTGCGGCGAAGTGATCTCACGCTTCGAAAAAGCCGGCTACACAATCCGTGGAACAAAAATGCTCCGCCTCTCTTCCGCTCTGCTCCGTGAGCATTACTCCCACATCGCCGACAAACCCTTCTTCCCGGAAGTGGAGCAATTCATGTCCCAGGGTCCTGTGATCGCGCTTGCCCTGGAAGGCGACAATGTGATCGAAGGCGTTCGCACGCTGCTCGGACCCACCGATTCCCGCAAGGCCGCGAAAGGGACAATCCGCGGCGACTTCGGCGTCGACATGATGGTCAACGTCGTCCACGCCTCGGATTCCCCGGAGAATGCGGCGGCAGAGTTGAAGCGCTTCTTCGGCGAAGGCGGACTCTGTTGATTCAACCGCCCTTGGCGGTCCACTTCCAGGTTCCGGGCTCGATCTCGACCTCGATGAGCTCCCCCTCGAAGGCCCGGTTGCGCCAGAGGGTGCCCTGCTCGCTCTGAATTTCGGGAAGGGAAATTTTACGCGTCTCGGCGAGGTCCTTCATCTGCTGCGTGCGGTCGGCATTCTCGGCCTCCACCGTCTTTCTCACGTAGTCGCCATGTTCGCCCTCGGGGGCCTTCACGATGACGATCAGCCCGTCCCTCGCCTCCCCCACAAGCCGGTCGTTTTTGAATGCTTGAATGTCAGCCATCCGGTTGCGGCGGCGGGCGGCGGGATCCTCGGCGGCTGTCTTTGGTTTTTCCCTGACGGTGGCGCGGTTGTTCGAATGCTGGTAAACATCCACCCTCATCGCGATGTCCACCTTGATCGGATCAGGGGTCGCGAGGTTCACGGAAGGCGTCTTGCAGGAAGTTAGCAGGGCGCATAGAGGCAGAAGAAGAGAAAGCCTCATCGCGAACCGGGCTTTTTCCAGCGTCCTTGGGTCGAGTCGTCAGCGTGCAGCACAACCTCGAACGTGCGCGATCCCGAGGGGCCTTGCAACACGAGATCCAGCACACCCTGCGAATCCACAAACCAAAAATCACCCGAGCACTTGGTATAATCGAAATCACGCAGGGTCTCGAGGGCTATCCGCACGGAGTCCTGTTTGAGCGCCGGCCAGCCGTCCGGCACCCTGCCGAGCATGTCATCAAGCTTCGCGATCGTCAGCGCGCCGGCACGGGTCGCAAGCAAATCTCCCTTGACCCTTTGAACCTCTGCACGGCGGGCATCGACCTGAAGTCGGAAGTCAAACGGACCGGTCATCCGGAAATTCTGAGGTGCGATGACATCGGTCAGTTGCCGCATGGAGATTTTTTTGCCCGAGAGCCATCCTACCCAGTGGGATTCGGCATCGAAGAAAAAGCTGAACCCGCCGGACAGGTATCCGCCATAGGCTTTGCCCCCGAAGAGGCCGTTGATTCCCGAGCGGTCGAACGTGACCGAAACCCACGAATCCGCGGCTTGGTATTGTCGCCAGCGGAGGGAATCGAGGCGGACCGTACCGACGATGTTTTTTTCGTCTTTTTCGGGAGGGTATCCGAACCGGAGTTCTCCGGGCTGGCTTGTGAATTCAAGTTTGTAGTCCTCGAAGACGTATTGTTGGGCCGGGATTTCGAGTGCAGCCCGGGCGCGAAGCGAAGCGAGGTTGCCGAGGTCGACATTCTCGGCGGATGTTCGAAAAGTGAGAGGCAAACCATAGCTTTCCCGACCTCCACTTCCCAGAAGGAGCCTCCCCCCGGTCAGGGTGAACTGCCGCACCGTCCATCCGGGTCCATCCTGTCCGCTGCCCTCATCTGCAAATCGTTTCTGGGCATATTCCATATACCAGAACAAGTCGGGGCTCACGTGAATGGCCGGCCCGGTGACGGTGATTGCATGAATCTCTTTGCGGAGCAGACCGGCCAGAGTGAACTCGGCAAGAAGCGACCGAATCGAAATCACCTTCGCAAGGGGATCAAGCGGCGAGAGGATCTCAAGGTCGGCGATCTCGATGGCCTGAAGTTCCTCCCCCAGTGCCGATGCGGCCTTGTTGAGCGGCACGTTGGCAAAGGTCGTATTCAGTGAGAAGCGGATCGCCGAGCCGAGCTGGGGGTCTTCTTCGAGCCGGATGGCAATCCGCGAGATGTCCAACCGGCCGATGGTAAGACCCGCGGTGGCTTCACCCGGAGGCGAGGACCCCTGACCTTCAAACAGGGCGAGGAGATCGTGGCCAAGAACAAGCGACCCTCCCTTGAGCTTCACATGCTCAATGCGCCCGGCAACTTGCGCGGTATCGAATACGATCTCGGCGAGATCCACTTGAAAGATGGGTTCCGGGCCGCCGGCCGAGGCCTGCAAATCCCAGAGAAATATTTCATGAAGGTGCTCAGCGGGTGCAGGGAATCCGATGAAGTCGAACGAAAACTTGGCAGCAACTTCAAGAGCCTCAGGGCCGACACCCGAGGTGTGGATTTCCCCGTATTTGCAAACCAGCCGGCCAAGCGTCCATTTCCTCGATGCCTTGGTAGCTGGCGCCTCCCCGGGAGTTAAGTTCGCGAGCAATGCCAGCAATTTCGGCGAAACGTCGATCCGGGGTTCAACCAACTCCACGGAAGCCACCCGGCCTCCGGCCAATTCCCGGAAATCGAAGTCCACTGTGCCTCCCTGCAGGGTGAGAAGGTGTCCACCATCCTCCTTGGATTTCAGTGTCAGCTCGCGAGCCCGCAGGCGGCCGGGAAGCTCGACCGAAAGACCGCCGAGACTTGCCTCCACGCCGGGAACCGAGCGTTCAATCATCCACTTCGCGATGCGGGGAAGTTCCCGCAAAGCGATCCAGACACCGATCCCCGCGGCCAGGAGCGAGACAACAAGGACCGCCGCTGCTGCCACCAGAACCAAGGTGAGAAGGCGTCGTCGCCGACGGGGAGGACTAGATTCCTTGGATTCCCGAATATGATGTATTTGAGTCAAGTTTTACATTCCCTCCGCTTATCCACTCTCTCCCCTCCGCGAAGCGGAAATTCAGCAGCCTGTCTGGAAGAAGGCTTCCTTTTGCGAAAAAACTATCGAGCAGAGAAGTCGTTTTCATTTCAAGTCCGACAGGCTGCTAGTGTCCTGTCCCACAAATACGCATATATTTGCCGGAGAGTATTTTGGCGATTTTCAAGGCGCGAGCGAAGCGCCTGTGTGGGGCCACACTGGTCGAGCGAGCAACGCAGAAAATCGCCAAAAGCCTCGCGGCCCAGAGGGTTGCGATGAAAATAGCCCGGCACCTGCGTTGCTTCTCAGTCCCGTATCGCAACGGATAGGCTCCTTCGTCGCGCCTTGGTGGCGGGCCATTTTGATCGCAACAAATATATGCGTATTTGTGGGACAGGACACTAGCTGGTGAGTTGGTCGGCAAGGGTTCCCAGAGCGAAAA
>JBGSSC010000579.1:0-2493 GCA_041737265.1 Terrimicrobiaceae bacterium
CGGCTTCTACGGCAAGCAGGAGGCCGCAGGTGAAGGGCCCGAGAAAACGGGCAAGACTCCCCGCTGACTGAAGAACCCCAAGAGCCCGTCCCTGCCAATCGGCGTCTGCCGCGCGGGAGGCGAGCGAGGAGAGGGACGGCATAATCAGGCTGTTTCCTACGCCGACAGCCGCAGCCGCCGCAAGCATTGGCAGGATCCCTCCCGCAAGCGCCAGACCCGCAAGACCACAGGCCATAATCACCGCACCGGTCACCGCAAGCGCCGGCTCACCAAAACGCCGGGCCAGACGGCCGATCAAGCCACCCTGAATCAAAACACCCAGCACCCCGATCCCTGCCAGAATAAATCCCGTGTGCTGAACGCCCAGCTCGAACCGGTGCAGCAAATACAGCGCAAAGATCGTCGTCATGATCGAAAAACCGGCAATCACCGAAAAGTAGGCTGCGACACTCCAGAGGAATTGACCACGACGCACATGCTGGAACAGCCCGGAGACGCCTCGCGGAAGAGACTGCGACAAACCCGGCGCCCGGCTCTCGGGAAGAAAGACCAGCATGAAAACGACATTGATCGCAGCAAGCCCGGCGGCAATGAACATGGGTGTTGAGTAGTGGAAGGTGCCGCTGGCCCAGCCGCCGAGTGCGGGGCCGAAAACAAAACCCAACCCGAAGGCCGCCCCGAGCAGTCCCATCGCCTTGGCGCGGTTCTCGGGACTCGAGATGTCGGCAAGATAAGCCTGGGCAGCACTGATATTCGCGCCGGCAACTCCGCTGAACAGCCTCGCAAGAAATAACATCAGAAACGAGCCGGCAAACCCCATGATCAGATAACCGGCCACCGTGCCCAGCATTCCGATCAACAATACCGGCTTCCGTCCGACCCGGTCGGACAAACGCCCCCACACCGGCGCAAAGAAAAATTGCATCAACGAAAAAATTCCCACCAACCAGCCGATCTCAACAGGCGTGGCGCCAAATTGCTCGGCGTAGAGGGGCAGTACAGGAATCACAATCCCGAAGCCCAGGATGTCCACAAATACGGTCAAAAAAATCGTGGCGTATTGAATTCGACGGTTGGGCATGCGCAGGCAATGAACCCGACAGGCGGAAGGAAAGCAAGATCCGTGGCGGGGGACCGCTTCAGGGCGGACGCAGTGGGGACCAGGCGGCTCGCATGAGGCAGGGTGAGCAGCCCCCCGGTCCCCCGCCAGAATTTTTTCCTGCGGAAAAAATGGGAACAGGAAAATGCTACAGGCTGTTGGAGTTCATTCCCCCGTTTTGCGAAGCAAAATATTCTGATCCGGCGGCACTGGCGGCTGTTTTCCCCAGGACTCGTTGCCCTCGCCCACACGCGACACTCCGGCCCCCGCCGGATCAGGGCTGCCGGGTTTCTGCGGAGAGACGTTTGATTTCGGCCTCGACCTCGGGGTCGGCATCGGCACCGAGTTCGATGGCACGGAAGTAATGGCGGCGGGCCAGCTCGACGAGAGGGGGTTTGCGCTCGAGATAAAAGAAGGCCAGATTGAAGTGGGCGTCGCTATAGGCTGGATCGATCTCGACAGCCTTGCGGAGTTCGGCCTGGGCACCGTCCAACCACCCCTTGCGGCCAATCACCACCCCAAGGTAGTTGCGGGCACGGGCATTGCGGGGATCATAGAGCGTGGCCTGAGTAAGAGCGGCAAGGGCCTCGTCCAGCCGCCCCTGATCCATAGTTAGAATCCCGAGCATGAGCCACGCCGGAGCCGTTTCCAAACGGGTGCGTATGGCCTCACGCAATAACTTCTCGGCTTCGGAGGTGTTGCCAGCTGCGAGCTCAACCATTCCCAGATTAACAAGACCCACCAGGTTTCCCGGCACGAGTTCGAGAACCTTCGTGTAGGCACGGCGGGCCTTGTCGTGGTCCCGGCGGGCGAAGGCGGCATTCCCTTCGGCCGCGGCCTCTCTCGCGATCTCCGGCACAAATTGCGGATTTTCCTGGGCAGGACACGAAAATCCAAACGCCAGAAAGGCGGCAAGGGTCAGGATTTTCCGCATCGCTGGATTCCTTGAGCTTTCAAATTTGATGCCTTAGAGCGCCAATTCCTTCGCGCGGGCCGAGGCAGCCTTGATCGCTGCGGCAAAGGCTGCGCGAACGGCAGCGTTTTCCAGCGCCAGCAAACCGGCGATGGTCGTTCCACCGGGACTGGTGACCGCCTCCCGCAAAATCGCGGGATGATCACCCGTCTGGGATGCCAGCGCTGCAGTGCCATCAAGGGTCGCAACTGCAAGTTCCCTTGCCAGCTTTCTCGGAAGGCCGGCAGCGACGGCACCTTCGATCATTGCTTCGATAACCAAATACAAAAACGCAGGACCGCTGCCACACAGGGCCGTCACGACATCCATTTGGTCCTCCGGAACAACAAAGACCTGGCCGAGGGATTCAAAAATGCGGGTTGCAAGAGCCGTGTCCGCCGCATTTGCCGATGCACCGCCGGAGATCGCGGTGGCACTGCGG
>JBGSSC010000605.1:0-7711 GCA_041737265.1 Terrimicrobiaceae bacterium
CTTTTCCAATTTCTTTTCTTTTCCATACAACGAGGTAAGCATTCGCTGCCCTTTGCCCGGAAATTCCAGGGTGACCTCCCGCGTGCCTCGGGCTGTCCAAATGGCATAGACCCAGCGATCGCCCGATTTAAATTCCTGAACATGCAGCACGGTGGACCCTGTCGGCACAAAGCGCCGGAATTCCGCACGGTCCAGCACCTGAGTCAGGATGGCCACGGCAAGATAGGCGGGCTTGGGAGCCATGGTGGGATAGCGAAAACACAACCCGCCGTTGGCCCAGATGGACTGGTAATATCCGCTGCCGGCATCGTTCAGGCCACCGATGCTTATGGTATCCATTCCGTAGGCCAGGGCGATCAATCCGTCCCGCACTTTCCACTCGGCCTGACGCTGCAGACCCAGGCGTTCGGTCATACGGCCGATCCACTCGGTGGTGGCCGTAACGGGCACATCTCCGTAACCCATCCTCCGCGCCAATTCCCGCAGATACCAGGCGGAATGAATGTTTCCCATTACAGGGCTCTCGGGAGTCATGGTCTGGCCCAGATCCTCCACGGCGATGGTATCGATATACTTGCGGGGAAATTTCTGACGGAATATTTCTCCCACCAGAGCCAGGCTGTTCCCATCGTTGCCGTATTGCAGCTTCAATTGGGGAAACTTTTTCCTCACCATTTTTGCCATGGCTTCAAGGTATTGCATGCGCAGAGGCCAGCTCCGTTTCCATGAGGCCTGATCCTGCTCGGACCAATTGCCGGAAGCGACCGCCTCACCCGCCTCACGTTGCATGAGGGCTTCCGGGGAATTCTCGTCCGCAAATCCCTGACCCACCGCACGGGCCGGGTCTCCCCAGATTTCCGTGGGAAAGGGGGCACCGTTTGGCCGGCTTTCATGAAACACATTCATCCGGTCGACTGACGGCCATTTCTCCAACTGTTCGCGAAGGCCCGTCTCCAGTAGGGCAATCACAGCAGGGAGATCCTTCTGGCCGCTGCCAAACAACTGCAACGTCTCTTTTCCCCCGTTGGGCATGCTCCACTCGATGGTGGATTTGGTAATTCCATATTTCAAACTCTCGCTCTCAGGCATGTCATCTCCCAGTTGGCTGCGGCGGATTCCGAGCCGCTGGAGAAGGGGGCCTGCTTCATGCAATTTGACATCACTGCGCTGGTTCTTGGCGAACCACCAGCCGTAGTATGGAGACTCCAATCCGGCTTTGCGGGTGTCAGGCGGGAGCATGACGAAGGAGGTGCGCGAATCGATCAGTTCCTCATCGGCCCGCGACAAGCGAAACCGCGCCGCATACCAGCCAACCTCTTCCTTGATTGGAATTTTCACGCTTTCCTCCGCTCCCACCGCAAGGCTCAGTGATTTTTTCCCCGAGGTGACAATCTCTCCCTTCAAGTCGGCAAAATCCCAGGCCAGGGTGTAATCACCGGCTTTGTCGGCCCGGATCCCGGCAATCCATTCGGGCTCGTCGCCGGGATAAAACACCTGGAAGCCGGTGTTGGCGCGAACCACAAGAGATGCCGGACTTTTCTCGAGCAAGACACCAAACACCAGGACCGAGCTGGTTTGTGGTGGGGCAATCTGTTTGAAATAGTCATAGCTCTTGTAATCGTGAGCCGTGGGTTGCCAGGATCTTTGCACCACTTCCATTGGCGGCGGAAAGGCATCGGCTTCGTCCACGCGGGAAAGGGGTTCCATCAATTCGATGTCGAGGTAGCGGTATTCGCCGTGAAAATTCGAGGTGCCCATTTGATCGTCCACAAGGAGATCCTGGATCAGACCACTTTTAATCGGAACGGTCACCAGCCACAGAGGCAAAGGATCTCCGCCGGAGGCTGGAGTGACAGTTCCCACCCGTATTGCATTCGGATTGCCAGCGGCATCCTTCAGAGGCACTTCCACAATCGTATCGGCCATGGCATTGCCGCGGGTCTGGCCATAACGGGTCACCCGGAAGGTGAAGGCATTCGAAGCTCCTTCCCGGGGATCAACCGCGCAGAGCACCCTGGCCTGCCAATACGTTGCCAGCGGCACGCTGAAAAGCCGCTCGCCCTCCAGACGGTTCGAGACATGGCGGCGCCAGAAGGCACTTTGCAAATCGTCGTACAGCAATCCCCGCACCTGCCCCAAACCCGCGATGGGTAACCCGGATGCGGTGGTTTCGTTCAAAGTCCGGAATTCCTCCGGAACCAGAGCCGGATCAGAAAAAGCAATTTTTCCCTCAATCCGTTTTTCCGAAGGCGTCATGGGCTGCCAAGGCAGCAGAAGAGTTTCGGGAGAACGGATCCCTTCCAGCCGGATGCTCTCAACGGCAGCGCCAGGTCGCAAGCCCACATTGAATTTCACCGCCTGTCCCTCCCAGTCGAAGTGGCGCAGAAAATGTCCATCAATCCAGATCTCAAGCTGCCCCCTTCCATTTGGTCGCATCTCCAGAGTGAAGGGATATTCGGCTGCGTCGGGCATTGCTTTCCATTCCTCCCCTCTCAACTCCGCCATTTTCGGACTGAGAATGGCCGGGTTCGGCCGCACAAAATAGCGTCCGCCTGACAGGCCAATGGCATGACGCGGAAGAACGGTTGTGCCCACTTTGGCATCATGGGGTTTGAGCATCATGGGAAGTTTCGAGGATCCCATTGGGATGAACTTCCCATTGGCGTCCTCCAGCGAAATACGCATGCCATCGGGTCCGAGCCGTCCTTTGAGCACGAAGGCAGGGGTTTCAGGGCCAATCGGTCCGGTGAGAGTGGCCGA
Source organism: Terrimicrobiaceae bacterium (assembly GCA_041737265.1). Classification (GTDB taxonomy): domain Bacteria; phylum Verrucomicrobiota; class Verrucomicrobiia; order Chthoniobacterales; family Terrimicrobiaceae; genus JBGSSC01. The sequence continues at coordinate 2,761 of JBGSSC010000605.1, forward strand.
ATAGCCCGTATCGGATGGCAATGCCACCAGCCAGCCTTCCACTTCCTCATACGATCCTTTGACTTCCGTCTCGGGTGGCAAGGACACGGCAGGTGCGTCGGAGAGCAGGGCTAGAAAAATGCCGGCTGCGGGAAAGAATGATAAAACCAAGCGTTTCATGATGGGAATTAAGGTTGGGAAAATTCCGGAAAGACCTTTGCTGCGTGGCGCAGGGAAAATGCCCCGGGTTCCAAATGGATCACCTGGCGTCCGCCTTTGTGATACAGAACAAACTGGCGGGGATGATTGAAATCGATGTTCTGGAAACAAAGATGCCCGCTCTTCGAAAAATACGACCAATTGATGAACTGGCACTGTTCGCCGGAATCCGGTTCGTCGGTGATCCAGAATGTTCCCCTGACTTTCCGCGCGATATACCGGTAAACATAGCCGGCCAGACCGGGAGAGTTGATGTCCGCACCCGGGCCGTAGTCCGCATCCGTTGCCCCGGGATATGCCCAGGTGTTCAGGAAATAGACTTCTCCTTTTCCAAACTTGCGCCGCAAAAGAACCGGCGCATTCATATCTTCGTCATCCACGGCAAGGAATTCAACCGTGGGATCCGTTACCTCGAGATTTCCCACGCAGGTGCTCATGATGCCAAAACGGCGAGGAAAGATGAAACCCAGCTCCCCTTTGGCATCCGGGGCTGTCGCCCAGTAGAAGCGGCGGCCTTTGCCTGTGATCCTCACCCCGCAGAGCGCGGAAAAGTCCCCGCCCCGCACCAATTCCTCCACACCAAAGGATCCGTAGTTCCGCGTGATATTTGTCGAGAGATGGGGGATTGCCAAAAAGAGGATTCCCCCACTCTCCACATAGCGGCAAAGCTCCGTGTATTGCTTTTCCGAAGCGGTGTTCCATCCGGAAAAGAGAAGCGCGCGATATTGGGAATTCAGAAATTCCGCGTCGATGTGATCATTGGCGAAGCTGGTCACATCGACCTGGCCATGGGGAGTGCCGGACAGGAAAAGATTGTGCCACGGAGCCAGCACCGGGGGTCGGGGGAAGAATACCCTGGTGATGATATCCCAGCCCCGTTCGGGCTGTCCGCTGTACCAACTCGAATTCTGCTCCGCGAGTGAAAACATGCCGGCAATGGCATTGTTCGGCCAGTGTTGCTCTCCGCCAAGGTCGAGGTTTCCTTTGATCACCGCGAGGGTCGTTTCGGGCTGGCCTTCGGGAGTTCCGTTGGCTTTCACAAAGTCATAAAAGCCGGAAATTTCCTTCCTGTAACTTTTCGCCACCGGGGAGTGATAGTTGATCTTGTGGTAGGTCTTCCGCGCCTCCTCCACGAAGGGCGCTGTCAGATAGGGATCTCGCTCGTAGAGACCGCCGAGTTCCACACGGGGAGTCTCAAACATGGGCGAATCAGTCACGAGTTGCGCCTCGAGATACCATCCACCACTTTCGTTGATGATCGCTTTGCTGCCTGCCATGTACTTGTGATACATGGATGCCCGGAGAAGAGGGAACTTGTGCCCGCTGGCATAGGGGATCCACGAATAGTGTTCATGCGCGAGGTGCGAGCCCCAGAATGGCAGGCCGTATTGACGGCAGAGGCCGCGGGAGAGCGCGGAGGAAAGGTTCAGATGCTTGAAGGCAAAGTCCTCCACCATCGGGATGTCCGCGCCGGCAGCGATTTCGTAATCCAGATAGAAGTTGGAGCTTGTCGCCATCACGTTGCCCCAGCCCGTCGCGTGCCGCTCCTCCACATGCTGCCGCACACGCGCCATCAGGTCATCGGCCAGCGTCTTCAAGGTCACCGAAGCAAGCATTTCCGGCTTGGAGTGATCCTCCTGAATGCCGAAGGAAAAGCGCTCTCCAAAATCATAACCAAGGTAATATTCCCCTCCGGCAGCAATGAATTGTGACGACCATTCGGGTGTGGACTGTGTGTAGAGCAGGGCAATATAAATTCCCTTGTCCGCGGCCGCTTTGATCAACTTGACGACCCCCGCTCCGGATCTTCCCTTGTAGTCCTGAGGGTTGATCCAATCCGTCACCTTCAGGTTCTTGCGATTGAGCCAATCCGGCTCGGGGGCCGTCATTCCCAGATCTTCCAGGGCACGATGCCGGGCATAAGCGACGGGGGAGCCTGCGCCGTCAAATCCCCAATATTGAACGAGGTTGCCCTGATTATCTTCGATAATTTTATCGAGAAGCTCCATGGGCGAAAAGAGCTGGGGAACCCATGTGGTATGGGTGCGGCCCGAGCAGACCAGATAATCCGGAACGGAATTCATGATTCCAGTGCCGACGAAAATGCCGCAGGGCGGCAGGATAACAGGGGTTGGGGAGGAGCGGGTCACGGTGTTTTTCCGGTCAGATGTTTTTGCAGGAGAAAGTCAGCGCGCCGGGATTGGACCTCATAGTCAAACTCCATCCAGACCGGAACAAGTTCCCACGCCGCATCCAGTGCGGGTTTTCCCCATTGGTCCGTCGGTCCGAGAGCTTCCCCCGCCTGAGTCAGCCGTTCGATTTCGGGCTTGAGGCGTTCTTCGTAAAACGACGGATCTCCGGTCTGAACATCCTTCCATGTGGCGGCTGCCGTGCGGGAATCCGCCAAAAATTGAAACCAGGCGGTGTGCAGCGCACGGACCTGCAAAGCCAGCTTCTGCTCCGCTGTCGGCTCCTGAAATTCCACGAGACCAAAGTTCCCCGTGTCGTGCACCTGCCCGCCCCAGGTCACGCCTCCCGCCTTGCCGAAGGGCATCCACCGGATGATCGAAAACCGCCAGGTGGCTCCCTCAAGGGGAAGCCGCTCATAGAGAGCCTCCCACGGAATAAAAACAAAAGTGCCAAATCCCTTTTGCAATGGCATCGACTCGATGCGCACATGGGGACTTAGCGATCGGAAATTCCGGTGCGGGCTGCCCCAATCGAAAAATTCCGTTTCCCCGGTGTAGGGGCGGGTCAGGATTTGATAATAAGGCACTTCAAACAGCCCCGGCGCAAAAAAAATTTCCATAGATTCCTTTCGCGCCGGGCTGGCCGGATCGGCCAGCGAATCTCTTACTTCCCGAATCAGGGGTTCCTCCCCCTCGATATAGAGGAAGATCCCCTCGGCATTGTACACCATGGAAAAGGCGGTCTCACGACGGACGGTCCCCTCCTCCTTGTCCACTCCGCGGTCCGCGGTCGCATCCAAGATCAATCCCTTGGCGGCATCACTGTTGTAATCGACAAACCGGGACTCCCTGAAGCCTTTCTTTTTTAGCAAGTCCGACCGGGACCATTCCTTCACACCATAGGGGGGATTTTCGACGTACTCGCAGGCAAAAATATTTTTTCCTTTTCGTAAGTCCCGATCCGCAGCCTCTGTCATCGACGCAAGGATAAACATGAGGGAAAGTGCCAGGAGAATTTTCATAAAGGGTCAGAGGGTGAAGGAATGCGTTCCTGGAGGCAGAAGTTCCTCCCGCACCGGCACTCCCTGCCACAGAAGAGCCAGATTCACCTCATGGTCGTTTGCCACTTCGATGAGCACCCCGTTCCCGGATCCTGCAGGCCCGGCTGCAAGGAGGGAGATCTGCCCGTTTCGGAATTCCAGATTTTTGATGCCATGGCGGCCGGGTGTTCTCAGATCCCAGGTGATGCGGTTGCCGGGTCCGTCAAAATCGAACCCGAAAACATCCTCGAACAACATGGCCACCGGACCCAGTCCGCTCCAACCCACCATATCGGGTCGCACCACTGTATCGGCAGATAAGGTCCATGGGGGGCCTCCCACGCTCCGGATTCCCGGCTTCCTGGTGGCGGGTCGGAACGTTTCCGGCGCATAGGCTTCCCAGATGCTGGAATAATCGTCGGATTGGAAAACCGCACTCATGGCTTCCAGATGGGAAACCGCGAGGCGGCGTGCGAGGTCGGGGCGGCCCTGCCGGCGGAGCGCCCTGGCAAGCATATAGTTGACCGGTGCCCAGACGCCTCCCAGCCAATAAGCCCCCGAAGGATCGTAGTTCGGGTCATCCCTGGACAGCGTCGCCACCGGATGCCTGGTCCAAAACTCCTCCGGGTTCAGCAGGTGCCTCAAAAGGGATTCGGTTTGTTCCGGACTGCAGCATCCCGCCAGCAGCGGCCAGAAGGCAGCAACCGTCTTGTGATTGACAAAGTTGTGGCGGTCGGCCGGTTCATCGCGATTGAACACATCGTAATAAAATCCGGATCGGGCATCCCAGTGGTACTGGTTCAGCAGGCTGACAATTTCCCGATGTTCCGCTGTGAACCGGTCGGCCAGAATGGCATCCCCCAGATGGGCAGCCATGGCAGAGAGGCATTCGGCGGCCAGTGCTTGTTGCGCGGAGAGGTCCACATGACAGATATCACTGCCGTTCAAATATTCGGCGAGGTATCCGGACCGTGGCGAATTGTCCATGCCGGTGGACCCGGAATCCTCGAACCAATAAAGCCCGGACTTGCGCCGGCGGTTGGCTTTGATCCAGTCGAATAAGCGCACCAGTCGTGGCATTACCTCACGAACCCGATCCGTATCTCCGGAAAATTTCCAATAACTCCATTCCGCCCAGGCTGCCAGCGGGGGATTGATGCGTTCCCCGAATGCGGGTTTTCCGGATTCCAGCTGATAAGCCATGGCAAGAAATCCGTCTTCGCGCTGGAGACGGTAAAGGTTGTCCAGATTGTTCATCACGGGAACCACTTCTCTGCCGTAGCGGGCAAAAAACGTCATGAAACACGAATCCCAGAGCCAGATGCTAGCCGCCCCGGGCAGGCAGCTCATCAGGGGCTTCCAGCCGGGACCGGCGGGCCGCACGACATTGCCAACGGCCATCCGCCATGTCGCATGATAGAGCTCGAGCCAGTCTGGCTGCGCGTCAAAAACGGGTTCAGGAACCCCTTTCATCCGGCTTGGGGAGTGCTTTCCATCGCGGCCTGGATTTTCAAAATCCACTCA
>JBGSSC010000648.1:0-5812 GCA_041737265.1 Terrimicrobiaceae bacterium
GGGTCTATTTCCTGTCTCCCTCTGACCTTCGTTTCCTTTGTTTCCGTCACTACGCTGCGCTTCGGTTGCCTCCCGGCGACACCTTCGCGTTACCCAAGGTAGAATTGCGCTATCGCGAGGGTGAAAATGCGTCTCCAACGCAACGCTCCTATCGTCTTCATCCGTGCCAAGACGATTCATCCGTGGTTGAAAAATGGTCTAAGGTCATCCCTCGCTAATTTTTCACCTGCGGAACTTAGGATGTTTGGACCGCGGGTTTCATGGATTTGTCGGGAAAAGCCGGATCCCGTCAGCGTGCGGAATAATCCGGCGGGATCCCGGGTGCGGACTCTTCCATCATGGCAAAGCGGGCGACGCCATGGAGAAGGAAGCCGGATCCCTGCTGCGATTCGTACCAGTCCTCGCCGGTTGCAAGGCGGACCAAGCCTTGGCAAAAATAGCGGTCTTTAATCACCGGCCAGGCCGCCCTGCCCGCATCGAGCCACTCTGATTCGCCGGTCAGATCGTGCAGGTCAGCAAAGAGTTCCATGGTTAAACCGGCATCCAGAGCCGGGATTGCATTTTCTTTCTGAAGCGTCGCGATATCCTTACGGCAGACACGGGCGGCAGCCATTGCCAGATCCAACAGTGAGCTCTCGCCCATGTGACGATAAGCGGCGCAGCAGAGAACAGCGGCCTGAGGTTGCGGATACGTACCATAGACGCTGCCAAAAACCGGCAACATCTTGGAGGGAGTGCGGCTGCCGGTGTGGTAACCTCCAACCAGGTGACCGTCCTGCGATATGTGCGGTGCCTCCAGATAAGCAAAGCAATACGCCCGCCCTCTCTCGAAAAACTCGGCCGCCACGACCGGTTCATCTGCATGCAATACTTGCGCAGCATCCATCAGGCTGATGCCAAGGGACAGGGTTTGCGACGGACAGAGGATGTCGAAAAAATCGGCATCTTTAACGGGAGAACGGCTCTCAACCCGCAGGCACGCATTGGATTGGCGTTTGTTCCACCAATAGTCCGCAAAACGGTGCATTTGCTCCCAGGTTTCCGCCCGGGGATTGTTCCTCCAGGCACATGCCAGATCCATAATATAAAATCCGGAATGCCTTGGAAAGTCGCAGGATCGGGAACCTCGACCCATTCGAACCGGGCGGTCAATTCCTCCGTGACGATTATACTCATCCCGGTTATCGGTCACCCATTGCCGATCCAATCCGTTGGCAAAACGTTGCAGAGCCCCGGGATTTTTTTTCTCCACTTTTCCCCAGAACCAAGCCGGTGCTTGGCGCAAGTGGTCATGCCATGCAGGTTCCGGGAGGCCGTCGTTCCAAGGTTTCTCCGCGACCTCCGGCCATGCCTCTTTGATGCTGTCCCCAAGGCGGTTCTCCCGCAGTTTCCAAAACGCATGTTCGCCCCAGGGAAAAAGTCCGGTCGGCGTGTTGATGCACCGCTCGAGAAATGCGTCAAGATAAGAGTCAGCTGCCTCCTGAAAAGTGGATTGCCCCTGAGTCTCGCCAAGGCTGTACAGCAATCCCAGCAACGGCATGTCATGCATCAAATTTCCGCCCGTTAAAGCCCGATCCCAGGATCTCTGGCCGGGAAGGATTCCGGGGTCGGTTTTCGGCATGTCATGCGTCTCCAGGTCGAGACAGGAAGGCAACAGACCGCCATATCGTTTCATCACCTGAATCAAGTTGCCGAGAACTTCATTCACTGCCTCACACGCCGTGGGGGAAGCCTTGCGACCGGCACCCCTGGCTGCGAATGAGGACTCCCGGTGAGCGGCAGGCAGATTCTTGCTGGCAGGCTCTGAGGACAGCGAATTCATTGTTAATCTTTGATACCCCCTCGCCGGGTGGAAAAACACGGGACTTATGTCGTTTAAGAATAAAGAATGTCGCTGATCCAGAACCCCTCGCCGTTAGAGTGAAAGCAGGCGGCCTTCCGCGTCGAAATTTTCAACATAGTCAATTAAGTGATGAAAATTCACGGTGGCCAGACCGCACACCGTATCTGATGCACCGTAGGTCATCAGGAGATTCCCGTCTGAGGGTAGGCACCCGCAGGTAAAGACGCAAGGCGTGGTAAACTTTCCTTTCAATTCCCACTCCTCGCACGCGACAAACACCCGCGTCGGGCAACGGTGTTTCACAAAAGGCAACCCCGTCGGGCTTTCTTCGAGTATTAGAAAACTCTGGGTGTAGCCGACAGCTGCGTCCTGTTTTCCATGATACGGCAACAGCCACCGATGGCTATCGATGCGAAGCGGCGGGGTACTTCCCCCCACCCGCTCTGCCTCCCATGGAAACAGGGGAGCAGCCAGGAGCTGCTCCTGACTGGGAGATTCGGCCAAATCCGAAAGCCGTTCCGCACAGGAGATAAGGATCGTCGGTTTGCTGCCTGTCGCGAAGTATGCTTCCGGGTGCTTTGGACGATGGACCAGGACATATTTGGGTCCGCCATCGATGACGAGTCGTTCCGGAAACAGAAATGCATCCCGGTTGTCACCTTTCTTGGGATCAGTCAGCGCTCCCAGATAGGCAAAGGCGTCCGCGTACCGCCCGTCGGCCAGCGCTCCGAGGTCCACTCGATAGAGGACGGACACGGTGAGGTTGTTTCTGATGGCCGCACCCCCCGGTGCATCCGGCTGGCGCGCCCATGCCGGGGCACACTGAATGGGATCATCATGGATCCAGTAGGCTCCCGGCGGAAAAATCCGGCACGCCGCCGAAAGAAAAACCGTTCCGTCGATGGCAAAGAGCCTGGGGTCCTCGATACATCCATTGGGATAATTCCAAGCCGCCTCCCCGCTTTCCAGTTGGACCTGAAGTTCCCCGGCCAGCTGTTTCAAGGAAGGAAACAGGGCCGGGGTTTTGAAGTCGGCGTTCCACGTTGCACCTTCATCATCACTGAAGGCGTAACCCAGACCAATGGGAAAGGGATTGCGATGCCCTGCAAACGGCGCGCCCCTCCCCGAGGCCCGGAAAAGCATGTGGATCCGCTTTGTATCGCCGACCCGGTGAATTGCCGGATTGAGTACCATTTCTGAGGCCCACGGCACATCGGGATCGGGGTTCAGGATCGGGCCGGAAGAGCGGGTGATGGTCGGCAGAGATGCGGGCAGATTCACTATTTCAAAAGCACCATTTGCCAAACCGGCGAGGATCGGGTGGGATTAGTCGGGAGCCCACCGGCTCACGCCGGCGGCTACGTAGCCGCGTTCGTGAGAACGTGGTCAGGGAAAGCACACCCACTTTTGATCGCGCCCGCGAGGACCGGATCTCAAAAATGTTCGAGGAGAGCTTCAACCCCAGATCCTGGATTGCCACAGATTGCGAACCTATAAAGTCCGCCTGAACCCCACCTTTTCGCATTGACTCCCGCGATCCGAGCGCCAGCCGTTAACAACGGCGGCGGAAACCGAAGAGGGTCGTGGCCAGCCCGAGCCCGATCAGAATGCAGGTAGACGGTTCTGGAATGACCGAAGTGATCGTGACAAAAGCCGTGCCGTTCAGAGTGGCGTCGCTGAAGAAGTTCACCCCGGCGGACGTATCATTGTAGTCGATCTGCCATGTGTTGTTGGCAAACGAAAAGGTGCTGCCGTCGGCGTAACCTGCGAAGATGCCGTTGTTCCATGCTCCGTTGTAGCTGATAAGGGTGAGCTTCGTGCCCAAGGTCACCTCGTCACCCGAACCCAAATCGGTAAGACTCAGAGAGGGGCTGCTCGTCAGCGTGAGCGTGCTGCCAGGGCCGCCATAGACGAGGTCGGCATTCACGGTGGTCGTGTTGAGCTCAAAATCAAAGTCGCCGCCGTCGAACTCAATTGAGCCGGTGCCGAGAGATTCGATACTGTTGCCGGGAGAAAGTGTGCCGCCGGAATTGACTGTAAGGTCACCGCTGAAAGCGCCGGAACCGCCCAGCACCCCTCCATCCACCACGACATCCCCGGTGCCAAGCCCGCTGCCGGAAGTATTATTCACCAGAAGAGTTCCCGCATTCACCGTGGTTCCACCACTGTAGGTGTTGGCAGCTGTCACCGAGGTTGCTCCCGACCCGTTGTGAGTGACATTACCCGAGCCGCTGATCTCATTGCCGAAGGTGTGGGAATTGGTGCGGTGGAATGCAAGGGTGCCGTAGTTGTGCACATCACCCGCCACGGTTCCCGACGTGCCGTCGTAGCTTTCGCTGTTCACCGTTCCAACATAGCCAAGCTGCAGGGTGCCTGACGATATTGCCGTGATGCCGGTGTAGCTATTGTTTGCAGTGAGGGCGAGGGTGCCAGCTCCGACTTTCTGCAAACCATGAAGCCCCTCGCTGCCAGACGTATCGGCAATCAGGCCGGAAATGAGGGCTATGTCGGCAGAAGAATTGACGTTGTCTTTCACTTCAATCTGCCGGAAATACACCGACGAATTCGACCCGAGCTCAAGTCCGTTGCGAAAATCGAGCACGCCGTCAGCCGTGATGGAGTTGAGAATGAGCTGACCGTAATCCCGAATAAAATTGGGCGAATTCCAAGTGAGGGTGGACGCACTGCCACCGAGGTTTACGGTCAGATTCCCGCCACCCGCTGAAAAGCCACCACCGGGACTATTGGCACTAATGCTCAAATTGACCCCGTTTGTCGCGGCTCCAGTGGTCGTAACCGCCCGGCTGAATGTTCCGCTGGTTTCCAACACGCCTCCGTTTAAGACGATGGTCGAATGGTTGCCGCTCGCAGGGAGGATCAGGTTGGACATGTTCGCATTGAAGCGGATCGCGCCTTCGTTAATCACGATCTGCCCCGGATTTGTCCCTGCGGGATTTCCGCCTGAGTTGGTCACGTTTCCTGAGAGCGTCAGTGTCCCTTCGCCAAACTTTGTCAGAACCACACCGCCTGTGATATCAGTAAAAACCCCGCTGGAGCCGCCTGAAAAGAGCCGCAAGTTGCTGGAAATTGTACCTCCATCCAATCCGGTATAGAGCGAGTATGTTCGGGAATGGGTGTTATTGATGCCTACTTGGAAGGTGCCTGCGCCGTCAATCGTTCCCCCGTTCAGGATCAACCCGGCGAAGTTCAGTTCCAACGAGAGGGTCCGTGCCGAATTGATCGTGATGGTGCTGTCATTGCGCAAACCGTAGAGTGTGGCGTCTGCACTCACCGTCTGAGGGGTGGTGATTTTGACGACGGAACCCGAGCTCACGCCCGCGAACGTGTTGGTCAAGGAATAGTTGCCCAGCTGAAATCCTGCGTCGGAAACCGATGCGTTGCCGACATACGTCAGGAAATCACCCTCCCCGTTTGTATCCTGTCCCACGATCCACGGTGCCACAATGCCGTTCGACACGGACGGTGCAGCCGCTGTGGCGCTACCTACAATACGAAGAGTTTCCCCGGTCGCCGTACCCATGTTGACTACCCCGCTGGCGGGCTTGATCACAATAGTTCCGGGTCCTCCAGCACGATTGATGACACTCACCACGCTTGTTTCACCGATGTTCACACTCAGACTGTTGTTATTGCCCTTGTCCAGTTCGATCCCGAAGTGGGAATTCACAAAAAGGCGGGATCCCTCCCGTTGACCATTGAGCGTTACGTTTGCACTGCTTCCAGTCGGAGCGAAACGGAATGCTCCTCCATTGGAACTGAAATCGGAGATAATGCTGCCCATTACGTTTCCGCTCGTGCCGGTCATCTCAAAGGTCCCCTGTGCGTAGGTGTTTGATGGTCCGCGACCGCTGACAATACCGGGCGTACTCAAGGTACCCGAGCCGCCAACACGCCAGAATCCGGCGGACAGGCCCCCGCTAGTAACCGCAGGCATGGTTAAACTTCCAG
>JBGSSC010000697.1:0-4563 GCA_041737265.1 Terrimicrobiaceae bacterium
GCGCAAGAACTGGCAAGCCGTGGATTTTTGCGATGCGCAGAGCAGCGATTTCCGCATTACCACGAGCAACCTCACGGATCACGACGGCGGAGATGAACATCTCGAAGTCACCACTGTGGAGGTCCCACCACTGAGCGGTCGTTTTTTGATCGGCGGCGACCCTGGCATCCCGGCTTGAACGGGCTACAAGATAGCTTGGGATGGTGCTCTCGATGTAAATGGAAGGTTTCACTTCACGAACTTATGGTTGGAAGGCAGCGAGCAATTCCCCGGCATCGGCGAACCGGGCTTTGTCTTTCTTTGTCACCGCCCGGTCAATGGCTGCAGCTAGGGGCTTTGGGATGGCGGGGAGGCGTTTCCGAATCGGAACCACATCATCGTTGAGGATGACATCCATCGGGTCCCGTTTCTGCGGGAAGTCGAACGGGAAGGCTCCGGTGAGCAGGTAATAGATCGTCGCGCCGATGCTAAAGACATCGCTGACGGGTTTGACGTATTTGAAATTGATGATTTGTTCCGGCGGCATGAAGACCGGGGTTCCGGAGCTGTTGCCGGTAATGCTCATGCCGCTGAGGCCCGCGAGTTGGAAGCTTTTCGACATTCCGAAGTCCGCGACCCGGGCGCTGCCTTTGTGGATGAGGATATTGCCGGGCTTGATGTCCCTATGGACAAAGCCCTTGCCGTGGGCAAACGCGAGGCCTTCGAGAGCCTTCAGTGCGTGGGGCATCAACCCTTCGGGCCGCAGAGGGCCGCGATTCTTATTGAAGCGATCCATGAGGGAGCCGCCATCGCAAAGTTCCATGACAAAATAGAATGCGCCCTTGTGCGAGCCGCTTTCGATGAAGCGGACAATATTCGGGTGGTCGAGCTGACGGTTGACGTCCATTTCCCGTTTGAACCGTTGGACAGCCTCCTCGGTGGCCTCCGCCTGGGAGAGCATGACCTTGATGGCGACCTTCGCGTTGTCCTTTTTCCTGCGGGCCTGATAGACCGCCCCGAAGCCGCCGCGCCCGAGTTCTTTTTCCGCGACGAAGCCGGGGATGTCGAGCAGGCCGGTGTCGTTGGCTCCACCGAAGACGAGGTGGAACAACTGGTCGGGGGAGAGTTCGGAGAGGTCGCCGGGTTGCATCCCGGCTCGGACAACCGGTCCGGCGGCGCCTTTTTCAATCGCGACGGCAAGCTCGGTCTGACCGACGGTGACTCTGTCTCCATTCTCGACTTCGACGCCCGGATACTGGCGCTTCGCACCCTCCTCGGGTGATTCGCCGCTTTTGCGTCCGCCCCACTTTTTTCCGTTGAGGTAGGTGCCGTTGAGGCTGCCAAGGTCGCGGAGGGAGGCCTTGGGCGGGCAGGCCTCCAAGATGAAGTGGTGCCGGGAAACTTGGTTGTCGTCCGGAAACCGGGCATGGCAGTCCTGCATGCGACCGAAGAGGAAGGTGTCGTGTTCGGTGAAGGTGAAGACCTGCCCCTTGGCAGGGCCTTTGGTGACGGAGAGGGAAACCGTTGCTGCCATGCACTCGTTTTACGTTTCAGCGAGGAAATCGTCAACCGGGCGGAAGGGCACGGATGAGTAGAAAACACACCCCACCCCGGGCAGGGGGATAATCCCTTGACCACCCTTCAGGCTTCATGGATATTTTCCCCATGAGCGCGACCATGAAAAAGTCCATCCGCTCCGTTCCCGCCACGGTGCAGATCAAGCAGCAGGGGCGCCAGATTGCCGACCTCAAACGGAAGGTGAGCCATCTCACAAGCACTGTGGAAAAGCTCCATAAATTCATCGCTTCCGCCGACCTCATGCTTGGCGATTACGAACTGACAGCCGGAGAAATCTTGACCCTTGAAAGCCGGGTCAAGAAGGACACTGCACGCGCCCGGAAGGATGGCACGATCAAGCCCTTTGACGGCACTCTCAAATCTCTTGTTGCCGCTTGATTTAACTCCCCGCTTCCGCAAGTGGGTGAAATCGCTGGCACCGACAGACCAGCGAAAAGTGCTTGATGCCGTGGTCGCCGCGCAAAAAGCGATTGGAACCCCTCATGCCCACAAGGGGTCGGGAATTCGCAAACTCCGCGGTTCCGTCATGGAGTGCCGCGCCGGTCTCCACTTGCGAATGGTTTTCTTCTGCAAACCCGGCAAGATGATTTTCGTTGCGGGCGGAAACCACGATGACGTCCGTCGGTTCTTGAAGACCGTTTGACCTACTCCTGCCTGAACGATTTCAAAAGCCCCACGGAATCGAGGCCACCGAATCCTTGGGATTCGAGGTGTTCGCGGAGTGCTTGCATGGCGGCGGCGGCAATTTTGTGGACGCCCTGCTTCGTCATGCCGAGTTGGCCGCCGATTTCTGAATAGCTGCGGCCCTGCCCGATACCGATGAGGACGACCCGATACCGCTCCGGCAGTGAGCTCATGGCCCGCTGGAGCGCGGCGATGGATTCCTCCCGGCTGACCTGCGTGGCGACCGAGTCCTGTTTTCTGTCCGGAGTGTTCTGAACGAGGTCGGCTTGGGTGGAGTGCATCCCGGCTGGTTGGTCCAGAACGTAGGCATGATGGCGGTGATGCCGCACCTGCTTCTCGTAGAGGCTGCGGAGAGCATTGCGGACAGCTTGGGAGGCATAGGCGGTGAAATCGCCCTTGGATGGATCGAAGTGGCGACCCGCAGCGGCAAGGGCCTCCTGCGCTTGAATTTCAATCTCCCGCAGATCAAGACCGGGGATATTGGAGAAATCACGGGCAATGTGCCGCGCGAGAGGCAGGAGCTTTGTTATCTCGTCGTCCATGGCTTGCCGTAGATATCAGAAGCAGGGCGAGGCTTCAATTCATCTGCCGAGCGAGAGCCGCTGGGCGGTGAACCTGGGCAGCCTGGCACGGAGAATTTTTCTCTTCGTTCGTTTGATGTCATATTCGACACGGCGGAAATCGACGGTGTTGTCGTCCGGCCTGAAGATAACGTAGCAAGCGCGGGGATTGCCATCGCGAGGCTGGCCGACCGCCCCCACGTTGACAAGAACCTTGCCGGTTGGCAGCAGTTCCATCTGCCCTTTGCCGGTTCGTCCGGCGATTTGTGCGCGCGGTTCTTGCCGCCAAACCATCGGCTTGTGAGTGTGCCCGCAGAAAGCGAGGCGGCCGGTTTGGTTCGCAAAATGCGCGCGGGCATCCTCCGCTGAGATGATGTACGGCCAATCGGCTTTGCTCGCCAGGGAGGCGTGGGTAAAAGCTATCCCCCCAATCTCCAAATTGCGTGGCAATGAGGTGATCCATTCCCGGTCGGGCAGGGAGAGCCGGCTGGATGCGAACACAACACCGGCAGCGGCTGTATCGTTGAAATCTGCCGGGGGTTTCGAAAGGCAGGACGCCTCATCGTGGTTTCCAAGAAGCACCCGACAGTCAAGTTCCCGGATCACCCGCATACACGACTTCACGCTGGAAGCGTACCCCACGATGTCGCCCAGACAGACGATCTGCGAGACTCCCTGCGACTGGATATCGTCAAGAACGGCCGTCAGCGCCTCAAAATTCGAGTGGATGTCACTGATGACAGCAATGGCGTCTTGCATGGATACGAATACGACTCTGGGGCAAAGCCGTCAACCGGACCAGAGGAATAGGCCGTGGGTAACATCAGCCCCCAGCCTTCCACTTCCGAGCCAAGCCGATCTTTTTTGGCCGGCTCAGAGATTTTACGGAATACTCCAACCGGGAAGCGGCTGAACGGCTTTCCGCTGCGGTGAATGCGACCAGTTTGGCTGGCCGATGGGCTCGGACATATGCAGATCCTTTGCCGGAGTTGTGGACAGTGAGCCGCCGCTGAACGTCAGTCGTGATGCCAGTGTAGAGGCAGCCATTCGGGCACAGGAGCATGTAAACAAACCACGGCTTGGCGGGCTCTGGCATGCGGGGCTATTCCACGCGGAAAATCCTGGCAGCTGGCCTGGCTGTTTGGTCTCCAACGCGGGAACCGATGAGTTGGGATCCAAGCGCGGATTCCGGGGTGATGACCGTTATGGGTGTCCCTTCCTCCTGGACTTCGGTTCCTCCGCCGCCTGGTGCGAGGAAAAACCATTCTTTTTCGTTGGGAAATTCGATTTCCACCAAAGCTCCGAGATCAATCGGATCGTCGCCGGTGAAAGCGCGCAGAGGCATTTTCTCGATTCCTGCGATGGCTTCCGCGGCGGCGAGAGCCTGTTTTGCCAGACCGTCTGCCAGGTAGTTTTCCTCAATGGCTAGCGAGGCACTGCCTCAGACCAAGCAAGACATGGTTTGGTTTCGGACTTTTCCCGTCTCGGCTCACTGCCTCTCAGTGCCTCGCTGAAAGACTTTTCGCAGCGAAAAGTCCATCAGATTCCTTGAGGGAGAAACTGGGCAAACAGAGGGACTGCAAAACTTGATTCAAATGCATCATTTTTTGAAATTCAAGGAACCTGTTGCCGCAAAAGTTTTGACACCGAAGGAGAGATTGAGGGGAGGAGAAAAAGGGGACGTTGACTCAAAAAGGATGACACCGAAAAAAACGGAGGATGCCGATGAGTCAAAAAGTTCGAGAAGAGATGCTGCCCCGAT
>JBGSSC010000715.1:0-3399 GCA_041737265.1 Terrimicrobiaceae bacterium
TTTTTCATCCGGGTGTCATTCTTTATGACGCAGCGACCTTTCCTACCCCTTTCCTTTTATTCTCCCCGGTGTCATTCAATGTGGCGCAATGCGACTCCATCCAATTCAGAAAATTAAAATTGTAGGAGACCATCACCGCGATCACGGTTGCGAGCCCGAGGGCACCGGCCACGGCAAGCGAGATGGCTCCAATGAGGATCCGGCGGATGAGGATGTCTTCTTTGGTGGTATCTGGTTCCATTCCGGCGAATGTATCACGCGGGACGGGGAAGGAGTCAACTCCGCCGGAATGCGACTTGCGCAACCATGCCCCATCGGCAATACTCATACCCATGAGTGCGAGCGGGCCCCTTCGGGGGATATCCCCGCTCGCTTTTAATATTTACCGATGAAGAACACGTTTTCCGCCCGCGGCAACGAGGCGTTGATCGACGAACAATACGATCTCTGGACAACCGATCCGGCACGGGTAACTCCCGACTGGGCCGCTTTTTTCGAAGGCTTCGAGTTGGGCATCACCCGCTCGGAGTCCGGCGTCAACGGGGACCAGCCGCAGCTTCAGGGCGATACCTACCTCCAGACGCGGGTGGATGGCCTCGTTTACGCCTACCGCACTCTGGGCCACTCGGAGGCCGACCTCGATCCTCTTGCCGGGGCTCCCAGAGAGAACCCCTTGCTCAGGCTCAAGGAACTCGGCTTCGATGAGAAAGATCTCGATCTTCAAGTCTCCAGCCGCTTTTTCCGCGAGCACCAAACCATGACGCTCCGCGAGATGATCTCGGAGCTGCGGGCCATATATTGTGGCACGGTGGGTGCGGAATTCGTGCACATTCAGAATCCGAAGGTCCGGAACTGGGTGCGTGACCGGCTCGAGAACCGCGATCTCTCGCTCAAGGCGGATGCCACACTCCACCGCGAGATCCTCCGGAAACTTCACGAGGCCGAGACCTTCGAGAACTTTCTGCACACCACCTACGTGGGAAACAAACGGTTCTCACTCGAAGGCGGAGAAACGCTGATTCTCGCCCTGGATGCGATCCTCAACGACTGCGCCCGCCATGGCGTAAGTGAAATTGTGATGGGGATGGCCCACCGCGGACGGCTCAACGTGCTGGCCAATTTTCTCAACAAGCCGCTGCACGTGATCTTCAACGAGTTCCAGGGCAACTTTCAGCCGGAGCTCGTCGGAGGCAATGGCGACGTGAAATACCACCTTGGCTATCAGGTCGTCAGGGAGCTGCCACCCGGACACCAGGTCCTGATCCGCCTTGCGGCGAACCCTTCGCATCTGGAAGCGGTGGGACCGGTGGTTCAAGGCAAGGCCCGCGCCCGCCAACGGGTTGTCGGCGATACGACCGAGCGCAAGAAAGTGCTTCCGCTGCTTGTTCACGGGGACGCGGCATTCATTGGCCAAGGGGTTGTTGCGGAGACGTTCAACATGTCCCAGCTGCCGGGATACCGCACCGGCGGGACGATCCATATCGTGGTGAACAACCAGATCGGATTCACGACAATGCCCGCGGACGCGCGCTCCACGATGTATTGCACCGACATCGCCAAGATGATCGAGGCACCGGTCTTCCACGTGAATGGCGACGACGCACTGGCCGTGCTGGAAGTTGCCAAGCTGGCCCTGGATTTCCGACAGGAATTTGGAAGCGATGTCGTCATCGACATCTACTGCTACCGCCGTCACGGTCACAATGAGGGCGACGAACCGAGTTTCACGCAGCCTAACCTCTACGAAAAAATCAAGACGCATCCCCTGCCGAGCGCGGTTTTTCTGGAGCGCATTGCTCCCCTCGATACGGTCTCCCCCGGTGAGGCATCGACCATCAAAGCGGTGGCAATTGCGGAACTCGACGAAGCTCTGAATGTTGCCAAGGAGCAGAATGCGGAGCCGAAGGGCGAATTTGCCGGTTCCACCGCAATTTTTCAATTGCCCTACACTCACGAACCGGCCCAGACAGCTATCACCCAGGAAACTCTCGACAAAATCGTGCGGGCCCTGACGACCGTTCCTGACGGCTTCCGCGTGCTGCCCAAAATCCGGCGGATCCTCTTGGAAAGACGCCAGCAAATCTGGAAAGCTGGCGGGCCCTACAATTGGTCCTACGCGGAGTCACTCGCCATCGGTTCCCTCCTGCTCGAGGGCACACCGGTCCGCCTCTCCGGACAGGACAGCCGCCGCGGCACATTCAGCCAGCGGCACAGCGTGCTCTATGACGAAGCAACCCGTGACCGCCATATCCCCCTTCTGAATATCGCTCCGGACCAGGCCCGCTTTTGCGTCTATAACAGCCCCCTCTCGGAATACGCGGTGCTCGGCTTCGACTACGGCTATTCGATGGATTTTCCGTCGATGCTCTGCATTTGGGAGGCCCAGTTCGGGGACTTCGCCAACGGTGCCCAGATTATCATCGACCAATTCATCGCGGCCTCGGAGTCGAAATGGCGGCGTCCGAGTTCGATTGTGATGCTTCTTCCCCATGGCTACGAGGGCCAGGGCCCGGAGCACTCGAGTGCACGCCTGGAGCGGTTCCTGCAGTTGTGTGCGGATGACAACATGCAGGTTTGCAACCTGACAACTCCCGCCCAGTACTTTCATGCCCTGCGCCGCCAGGTTCACCGGGGGTTCCGGAAGCCGCTGATCATCATGACTCCGAAAAGTCTCCTCAACCACGAGATGGCGGTTTCACCCGCTGAGGAGTTTACGTCATCCAGGTTTTACGGAGTGTTGGAGGACCGCGGGGTCAAAACGCCCGCCTCGGTGGAAAGGGTGATCTTCTGCTCGGGCAAGGTCTATTACGACCTGATCCGCCACCGGAAGGAGAACCCTCCAAAAAAACCCTGTGCCATTATCCGCATCGAGCAACTCTATCCGCTCAACGAGGAGAAAATCCGCAAAATCACCGCGCCATTCACCAAAGCGAAAAAGTTCGTCTGGTGTCAGGAGGAGCCGGAAAACATGGGGGCATGGACATTCATCCTTCCCCGGTTATTGAATTTGTTCCCCGGCTACATCCATTATGCAGGGCGTAATGCGAGCGCGAGCACGGCTGCGGGCTCACTTCAGGTGCACCTTGCACAGCAGGAAGCCCTCGTCCGGCAGGCCTTCGAAATCTAATGCCACAAAAAAAATTCTCCTTCGGGCTTCCTTCCTGTGTCCGGATTGTTCAAACGTCGTTGTTGCAATGAGCATGGAAGTCAAAGTTCCCGCGGTTGGCGAGTCGATCTCCAGCGGCATTCTCTCGGTCTGGCACAAAAAGGACGGCGAGCACAGCGAGAGGTTTCTTATACATAGACTGGCTGCTCTCTTTGTTAGAACTCAAAGGGCCGCACCATCCTCAAATGCTTGCAATGTCTTAGAGGCCCACTACGGCGAGATTCTCCGGCTGG
>JBGSSC010000734.1:0-3971 GCA_041737265.1 Terrimicrobiaceae bacterium
AGCGAGCGGATAAAGTGAACGTCGTGACTGACGAAAAGCAGGGTGCCGTCGTATTGCTTCAGAGCAGAAATCAAAGCGTCGATGCTTGCGATATCGAGATGAGTGGTCGGCTCATCGAGCAGGAGGAAGTTGGGGGGATCAAGCAGAAGCTTCACCAGCGCCAGTCGGCTTTTTTCTCCCCCGCTCAGAACACCAACGCGCTTGAAAACATCCTCACCCCGGAACAAAAAGGAACCAAGCACCGTGCGTGCGGCCTGCTCGCCAACCCCCGAGGTGTGTTCAAGAGCTTCTTCAAGCACCGTCCGTGCGAGCCCGAGGGTTTCCGTGCGGTGCTGGGCAAAATACCCGACGGAGACGTTGTGTCCGACAACGCGCTCTCCGGAGAGGATGGGAATCTGTCCCGCCAGAATTTTCAGCAGGGTCGATTTTCCGGCTCCATTCGGTCCAACCAGAACGGTGCGCTGGGATTTTTCGATTTCAAGACTCAGGTCTTCATAAACAACCAGGTCGCCATAGGCCTGACGGACGTTCTTGAGAGACATCGTCCTTTGTCCACCGCGGGGTGGTTGCGGGAAGCGAAACTTGACCGTGGCCTCAGCGTTCTCGGGAGGTGCAAGGCGCTCCATCCTGGCGAGCCGTTTGATGCGTTCCTGAGCCTGCGCCGCTTTGCTGGCCTTGGCGCGGAACCGGTTGATGAAATCCTCAAGGTGCTCGATCTCCCGTTGCTGGTTCTTATAAGCGGCAGCGTATTGCTCCTCCCTCGCCTGTTTTTGGATGACGTAGGAATCATATCCTCCGGTATACTTCGTGAGGCGTCCGCGGGAGATCTCAACGATCATCTCGCAGATGGCATTCAGAAATGCACGGTCGTGGGAAATCGTGAGGATCGTGCCGGGATAATTGGCCAGATAATTTTGAAACCATCCGAGGGACTCGAGGTCCAGGTGGTTCGTCGGTTCGTCAAGCATCAGGAGATCGGGCTCCATTACAAGCAGGCGGGCAAGGTGCGCGCGCATGATCCACCCGCCGCTCATCGTTCGTGCCGGCTTGTCAAAGTCACTCTCGCGAAACGCCAGCCCGGCAAGAATCCTCTTCGCCTTGGCCTCAAGATTGTATCCATCCAGGTCCACAAAAAGCGAATGCGCGTCGTGGTGGCCGGAGGAGCTTTCGTCAGGAAACCGCCGGAGAGCGGCGTAGACGCCCGTCATTTCCGGGGAAGTGGAAGCCGCCAATTCCAACACGGTCTCGTCGCCGGAGGGCGCACTCTCCTGTGGCAGGAAACCTACGGAACATCCCTTTTGCAAATTCACGGACCCGGAATCCGGGGAATTTTCGCGGAGAATCAGCGAGAACAAAGTCGATTTCCCAGCGCCATTCGGGCCGATAAGTCCGGCGCGCTCCCCGGCATTGAGTTGCAGCGAAGCGTCCTCGAAAAGGATGCGCCCGCCATAGGACTTGGTAAGTTGGGAAACGGTGAGCATCAGGACTTTTTCGGCCAGCCATCCGAAGCGGTGGCCTCTTCCACACTGGGATAAACAGTAAAAAGTTTGTGGAGGCCGGCGATTGTGAAGAGTTTTTCCAACTCCCCGCTCAAGCCGGTGACAGCGAGCTTTCCTCCGTGCTGGGAGGCCTCCTGGGAAGGAAGGATGAGAGCCCGGATGCCCATGCTGGCCAGAAAGGTGGTTCCGCCGAAGTCCACAAGGATTGAACGGCGTCCCTCTTCAATGTGACGAAATGCGGTTTTGCGGAAAATCTCGGCCCCATTGTGGTCGAGACGTCCTTCGACTCCAAGGATCAGGATCCCATTCTCCGTGCGTTCATGGATTTGCATCGAGCCATCCCATCAGGGGTTGATGTCCGGGGCAAGCGCGGCGAGTCAGGATGTCACCTAATCCGGCGGGTGCCGGTGCCAAGGGCGGGGCTGAGGGCAAGAGAAGCCGATGAGAAATGGGTGCCAGCGCCGCCGGATTAGAAAATTTTGCTTCGCAAAAAGTCTAGATCCACGGGGGGGCCGGCTTTGGCGGATGGGCAATGGTTTAGCCGCCGAAGGCGGGATTTATTTTGGAGACTCTTAACCACTAATAGTGTCAGCCCAATGGGGCTGACAGATAGCCCCGTTCGGGGCTGGGAGGGAAGTGGGAAGGGAATCGGCCGGGCTGGCGAGCCAGCCTGAGGCGCAGAGAATTCGTGCTCCGCAAGCAAGCTTGCAGGACTCGGATTGTCTGCTCCCCATGGACCGAGGTGGAGCACCTCGGTCCGACCCGAATCCCTCCCGCTGCATTCTTGCATCGAAGAAAATCCCCATTGGGATTTTCATCATTGGGATTTCATCTGTGGTTAAACCCTTCCTTTATGCTCCCGCCGCAGGCGGCATCACCATTGTTCCATCCCCGCAGGGGTCCCCCTGATTTCGTTTTGCTAGGAGTCCGGTGCATGGCGTGAGCCCTGCATCGTTTCAGTAAATCTTGCCCTTTTTGCCCAGGATTTAAGCGGTAAGGGACTATACTTTTTCGGGACTTCGCCCGGAAAAAGAGGCGATTCGCACAGTCCTATTCGAAGCACATATGCGACAACATGTTGTTTCGAAATTGCCCCTAAGCGCCTAATCTGCCTGCCTCACGTATTTTTCGAGGTGACAATAAAAAGCACCGAGATCGACCTTGCGGCGGAACTCCAGTTTGAGAGGAAGCCTTTGGGGCAGGAGCGGCAGGGGGTTCACAAAGACGAGCCTGCCTCCCGGCCGCAAGACAGCGCATGCCGCGCCAAAAAGCGATTGGATCACTTCCCGCAAGTCGGAAACCGGCACCCTGCGGCCCATGGGTGGATTCGTAATCACAAGAGAGACCGAGCCGCGCCCAAGACCCGCAATCCGGGTGTAGTCCCGGAAGTCGATGCATTCGAGAATGAGCGGGATTGCCCGACACCCGGCGGCAATCAGATTTTCGCGGGCAATGACAATGGCCTCCGGGCTCAGGTCGGTGCCGATCAGCTTGATCCCGTTGCCCCGCAAGCCACATTCGATCAACTCGACCCCCGAACCAACGAAGGGGTCCCATACGACCTCATCCGGCTGGAGACCGGCGAGGCGCGTCATGCTCGCGGCAAGAGGAGGGTGGGAGGCGGCCGGGACGTCCCTTCTGCGGTAGGCAAAACGTGGATCGGGTCGGAGTCTCGGAGTGAACTCCAAAGAGCCCGAATCACCGGAAATATTGAACTGCCAGAGAGCGCTGCGAGGGTCATTCAGCAACCTGGGCGCCAGCTCATAGACCCTGTCCGCCAGATTGTTGGCTGCGTCGCGCTGGTGGCCTTTATCCGGAAATTCCAACCGGTATCGCACGGCGCCGTCGGTGAGGGCTTGCAGGATTCCGTGCAGCGACGCAATCGAGGAGGCGATACTCTCCAAGCCGGGCGGGGAGTCAGCCGGGGCTCTTGGAACGAACCCGACCTCACTGAAACACCGGAGTCCATACACCTCAGCCAAGCTGAATGCCTCCTGGGGCTCGACGATCACCAGTCCTGCGTCGCGGCCGACAACACGAAACCGGGCGGCACGCTTCGGATCGTCGGCAATTTCCCCGATCAAAAAGTCCTCCAGCCCTTCCCGGCAGTGGAAGTGAATCCGAAGCCTTACGAAGTCGGCAATCCGTTCGTCCAAGCGGATCGTTCCAGAGCTTTGGTTCCTCGCGACATTCGCCTGCAGCCTGCGAATTAGGCCAGGGTCGAACCGCCCTTCGTTGGCGGCCGCCAAGGCTGCGTCGCCACCAATCTTTGCGAGAGTCTTTTGCACGTGAAACTTTTCGCGGGGTGAGGGACTGGTCTCAAAAAGCTCTAGCAACGGACTTTCGCCCACAGGACCCTCTGCGAGTTTGGGCAGTGCGTTCATGGCATATCGCCGGATCTTTTCCTCGGGGTCGCTCAACAAACCCGTGAGCCATTCCCTCGCAAGCGCAATCTGAGCGGGAGTCCCCGAT
>JBGSSC010000735.1:0-3154 GCA_041737265.1 Terrimicrobiaceae bacterium
GGGCCGGAGGCGTCCGTCATCGGTCGTTGCATTTTGTTGTTCGTAAAAATCGCAGTGATCGAGCATACCGGCCAGTTCGACCACCCGCTTGAGTTGGATCTCCCCCCAGCGTCCGCGGATTCGAGGGGTGCCAAGCGCCTGGACCAGATTGCCGGTGGTGGTCTGCAGGCGGATTTGAGTTTCCAGCAGGCTCTTTACTTGTTGGGTGAGGCCTTCATACGCCCCGGCCCGTTGTTGCTCCATAACCTGGATGAGCGAGTTCACTTTCGCGAGGGATTCGTGGACCGGTTTGATCGCGTCGGAGACTGCGGCCTGACGCATTTCAAGATCACCCTTTGCGGCTTCATGGAAGCGGCCAAGCGTTTGCTGTGCGAGTTCGAGGAAGGCCTGATTGCTGGTCTTGAGTGTCTCCGCGGAGAGCGCTTTGAATGCATCGGAGAGCTTTTTTTCCGCATCTCCGATGAGGGCCACCTTGGCGGCAGAATTCTCCCGTTCGTTTTCGAGTTCCGTGCGGAGAGACGCCTCGAGGGCCTGAAGCCGGGAGGCTTCCCTCGCGGTGGAATCAAGTGCCGCTTCCAACGCCGGGAGCCTTGCCGTGCGTTCCTCGGCCGCGGCCCTCGCTGCCGATTCGGCCTGAAGCGTGGTGAGTGTGGCTTCCAGTTTGACGCGGGTCGTGTCGTAGTCCGCGGCCAGACGCCCGAGTTGGTCTGCTGCAGCGCGGCTTTCGGCCTCGAGAACCGCGATTTTTTCGCTCAATGCGGAGCGCTCGCGGGTGTTGGTGAGATTGGCTTTCCAATGGGCCATGGCGGCCCCGATGAGGCCGCCGATCAACAGGGCACAGAATGCGGCAACAAGAACCGGGATATCCATTTCCCCGACACGCTAGCAGGCTGTCGGAGTTGTGAAAGGCCGACCCCTGTTTTTCTCACAGGTCTTTAGAGTATGGCAGCTCGTGTGCCCGACCTCCTGCTATAAATTCCGCTTCGCGGAAGATTTGAAGAAAGATCAAAGAGATCCTTCTCAGCCTCATTTTGCGAAGCAAAATTCATCTAATCCGGCGGCGCTGGAGGCTGTTTCTCAGCCGAGCTCCCTGCCAACACTCCACCCCTTGCACCGGCTCCCGCCGGATTAGCGCGGATGCGGGTGATCGCCCACCGGGCGTGTTCGGAGATCAGGGGGTGAGGATCGTTGGCTGCGATGGCGAGGGCGGGCAGGTCATCCGTGGTACCGACGTTGCCGAGGGCCACACAGACATTGCGGAGGAAGCGCGGCCTCCGGATCCGGAGGATGGGAGATCCCTGAAAAAGGGTGCGGAAGCCTTGATTATCCAGACTGAGGAAATCCCTGAGAGGACGTTTCGAGACCTCCTTGTTTGCTTGAAAGATTGCCTCCCGGGAGGCGGTCGCGAAGCGGTTCCACGGGCATGCGTCCAGGCAGTCGTCACAACCGTAGATCCGGTCACCCATGGCTTCCCGGTATTGGACGGGTATGGCACCCTTGTTTTCGATCGTGAGGTAGGAGAGGCACTTGCGGGCGTCGAGTTTGTGGGGAGCGATGATGGCCCCTGTCGGACACGCGTCGATGCAGCGGGTGCAGCGGCCGCAATGATCCTTCTCCGGCAGGTCTGGTGGCAGTTCCAGCGTTGTGAGAATTTCTCCGAGAAAAAACCATGTGCCGAGGCGCCGGTTGACGAGCATGGTGCTTTTGCCGTGCCAGCCGAGTCCGGAGAGCGCTGCGAAGTCGCGTTCGAGCACCGGCCCGGTATCGACATAAACCTTTTGCTCACCACCCTCGGTGGTCATCGCATCGGAGAGCTTCGTCATGCGTTCAAACATCCAGTCGTGATAATCGCCTCCCCACGCGTAGCGGGCGATCCGTCCATATGCGGTTCCCTCGGGAGGAGTCGGGCGCGGTCCCTGCCAGTAATTGACCGCGAGCGTGAGAATCGAGCGGGCTCCGGGTAGAACTTTTTGAAGGTCGGTGCGGCGGTCGGCATTGGCGCGCAGCCATTCCATGTCGGCTGCATGGCCCTCCGCGAGCCACGCGAGGAATTCTGCAGCGTGCGGGGGAGGAACCGCCGGTGCAATGCGGCAATCCGCAAAACCGAGTTCCCCGGCGAGCCGGGTGAGACGGTTTTTGAGATCTTCGGAGCTCAATTCCCGTGGTGGAGCCTGTTGTTCATGCGTGGGCAGGGATGGCCGGGCCGGAGGGGGCGGTCGCGGGTGCCGGGTCGGGCCGTGAGACGAGCATGTAGATTGCAGGCAGAATAAAAAGGGTGAACAGCGTTCCGATGCTCATACCCGGAACGAGCACGAGCCCGATCGAATTGCGGGCCTCTGCGCCTGGTCCGCTCACGAAGATAAGCAGCACGTGCCCGAAGACCGTAGCGGCTGTCGTCATAAGGATCGGTCTCAGGCGGAGGCACGCGGCTTCGTGCACCGCCTCGCGTTTTGTGCGGCCCTGGGACCGGAGCACGTTGGCAAATTCGACGATGAGGATCCCGTGTTTCGCGATGAGCCCGACGAGGGTGACCAGACCCACTTGAGAATAGATGTTGAGCGTGGTGGTCCAGCCTTCCGTGGGAGCGAAGTTCCAGCCCGGAGGGCCGGCCGCTTTCAAGAAAGTGAAAATCAACGCCCCGAACATCGCCAGGGGAACGGATCCGAGCAGGATCACAAACGGATCGCGGAACGAGTTGAACTGCGCCGCGAGGACAAGGTAGATCAGTGCGACGGCCAAACCGAATGCGGGGAGGAATTTTCCGGACTCCTGTTTCAACTGGCGGGCCTGGCCGCCGTAGTTCACGGACACGCCGCGCGGCAAAACTTCTGCCGCGACTTTTTCCAGAGCCTCCAATCCGGCGCTCAAGGAACGGGGTGCGATGCCCTGGATTTTCACCGCATTGAGCTGGTTGAAGCGGTTCAGGCTCCGGGGTTCAATGCCCCGCTCGACGCTTGCGATGGCGCTCAGTGGAAGGAGCGTGCCGCCGGGTCCGCGGACGTTGATGAGATCAAGTTGTTCGGGCGTCAGCCGCTGGTTGCGGGAGATCTGAGGAATCACCTTGTAGCTTCTTCCTTCGAGATTGAAGCGGTTCACAAAGTTGCCTCCGAGCATGATCCCGAGGTCGGAACCGACGGCCCGGAGATCGAGTCCA
>JBGSSC010000010.1:0-4217 GCA_041737265.1 Terrimicrobiaceae bacterium
CAGAAGCCGCCGATCTTGCGTTACCGCCCGAGATTGTCCCGCTTACGAACAAGATGCTCGATTTTGCCATGGCCTTCACCCGTCCCGATCTGCGGCAGGCAACTTTGAGTGATTCGACCGATTTGCCCATGAGCGAGTCCCTGCGTAAGTGGTCGGCCAAACTCCGGCGCCCGGATGCCGTCTATGTGGCAACCTCAGGGGCAGATGGAATTCCGCCCGCCTTTCGAGAGAAAATTTTTCCAGACGCCGGCTACGCCATGCTTCGAAGCGATTGGGCGGAGGCCGGATACGCATTCTGGATGATGTTTGATTTTGGAGCCCAGGGAGGCTGGCACGGGCATTACGACCTTCTCAGTCTCGTTGTTCACGCCCATGGGCGCCCGCTTCTGGTGGATCCCGGATGCCATAAATACGACGACCATTGGAGGCCTCTCCTGCGTCAGACCATGATGCACAACACCCTCTGTCTCGACCGCGCGAATTACCTTGATTCTCCGCTTGACCCCACCACGCCGTCGCGCGGGCGATTGATCGCCCTCAATCTTGAGGGCCCGGTCCGATCTGTTCATGCCTGCCACGATGCTTACAGCACCCCATTTGATCCCGTAATGGTGGAGCGGAAAGTCTGGATGTTTGACGAAGGCTTCTGGATTGTCGCCGACCGCGCCGTGGCCGGGCGTCCCCACGAGTTCTGCCTGCATTGGCACCTCGACAGCGACGAAATCATTCAAACCGCCCAGTTCCCAAACGGTTTTATGACGCAAAACGCCACGGCGAATTTGGCCATCATTCCCTTGATGGGACATTGCAGGACACAGATTGTCGAGAGTTGGCACCACCGCGAAGGAAAGTTTGGTCCCGGCAAGGCCCTTCGCATTAGCGCCGGTCCCGCAACGTCATGGTCCATGCTCACCCTTCTGCTTCCATTTTACGGTTCCTCGCTGCCATTGAATCGCATCGACATTTCAGTGATTGGGCAGTCGAAAGCCGGGATTGGGATCACCCTGGCCGATAAACACCTCGATTTGGGTAAAATCGGCCTGGATGACCCTCCCGGCGCCGGGCAGTGACTACGATTTGCCGGAAAGCCCTGCCCGAAAATTTCCACCGGTCACCCACTCAAACCAGCGGGACCCCGGAATTTCATTTCCATGGAGGGCATGGGGAAAGCGGTCGGTAGGCGACCCCTTTGAGATCAAGGCGGGCAGTGTGCAGGTGGAGGCGGCGATTGAAATCCTCCCAATCCCGCAAGTCCGCCGATGACCAGGCTACTTCAGCTAACGCGCAAGCCCGGGGATAGGCCATGTAATCGAGATATTTTATGTCTGAAATCGCCTCAGTCCAAAGGTTGCCCTGAACTCCCAATACATTTCCCCGGGCATCCGGTGTGACTTCAACAATCGGATCCAGATCGTAAACCTTTTCCAACGGCAAATAGGCTCCAAGAGTCTCAGGCTCAGTCTCGACCGTTCCCTGATGGTGATCAAAATAGCAGTGACTGACGGGACTCATGACAACATCGTTTCCCGCCTCCAATGCCACCTTGGCCCACTTGGTATTACGCCATACCATCATGGCCGAAGCGGGAGAGAGTCCTCCTTCCTGGATTTCATCCCATCCGATCATGCTTCTTCCATGGGTCTGTAAATAGGTTTCTATGCGACGCAAGAACCAACTCTGCAAGTGCTCCTCATCACCGATTCCATTTTGTTCCATGATTTTCTGCGCTGCAGGGGATTGCTTCCACTGAACCTTGGAAGCCTCATCCCCTCCGATATGAATTCTCCGGGAGGGAAAAAGCTCCATAACCTCGGCCAGAACATTCTCCAGAAATTCGAAAGTTTCGTCTTTGGGGGAGAACGTGTAGAGTTTCGCTCCCCAGGAAGACGCCACCTTCGGGTGAAACTCAGGGATATCCTCATTCCCCAGCCATGGATATGCTGCAATCGCAGCGGAGGCATGGCCGGGCATTTCAATTTCCGGCAGGATCGTGACAAATCTCTCGTCGGCATAACGCACAATTTCACGCACTTCTGCCTGGGTATAATAGCCCCCATATGGTATTCCGTCTCCCTCCGTTCCCTGCATCTCAACGCGCAGCGGCGACTCATCCCGCCAAGCCCCGATTTCCGTCAGTTTAGGATATCTGCGAATTTCCAATCGCCACCCCTGATCGTCCACCAGATGCCAGTGAAAGTGATTAAATTTGTGAAGCACCATCAGATCGATGAACCGCTTGACTTCTTCGACCGTAAAAAAGTGTCTGGCGGTATCAAGCATGAGACCACGCCACGCAAAGCGGGGGTGATCTTCAACCTCTGCACAGGGAACTTTCCATTCGTGTTCGAATACGGGGGTTGATGAGAAGACTGCAGCAGGAAGCAATTGAAGAAGCGTCTGAACGCCATAAAAAGCGCCGGCGGGATTTGAGGCCAAAAGAGTGATTTTCTCTGGAGAAACTTCGAGGCGATAGCCTTCATCGCCGAGACCGGGCTCATCGGGATTCGTTGAAATTGAAATAAATGGCCTTCCAGGAAAAATGTCCGTTGCCAGGGAGAAGCCAAGGGACGGATATAGTGCCTCATTCAGAGCGCGGGTGGCCAACTGACTTCTCTCATCAGCGAGAAGAGCCGTTTCCGGAGTAATCCTAAAAAAGCCCCCGCGCCATACAATCCGCTCAGGGCGAGGAATCACTGAGGGCAAATCAACGTAAACTTCATTCTGGTTGTCTGTTTTGTTTATCATGGGTTGGATTTCAGTAAGTGGCAGGCCACTGGCATTTCAGGGTCATTGGGAATAGCGCAAATTAGCTCGAAGGGGACACTGCCGTTGATTTGAGGCCGGCGACTGCCCGTCTGCGAGGCAGGCAAGGTGGAATATTAACGCACCGAAAAACGACAACCGGTCCGTATGGCAAATTCGAAATGTATTCACCGATTTATCCATCTCAGCATGGGCTGCGCTCTCATAAAGGAGGGAGCTATTTTATCCCTGGTGGTGAAAAGGCCATCGTGCGACGAAGCCAGGTCAACTTTTGGTCCATCGGAATATTGACGACAGGAATTACAATGGAGGTGTAAACCTTGTTCGATTCCGAATCGATGCCGATTTCCCCGGAAAAAGGAGCTGGATTTTTGCCTGACTCCTTCGGATTGGACCCCGGCTGTGGTTCGACGGAATCCTTTGCAAGGGCCTCATAAACATCCTGTACCTCACCGGCCACTGAGGTGACCCTCCATGCGTCAATCTGGCCGGTTTTGAGAGGAGCCCCTCTGCCAGGCTTCCCTGCAACGACCCATTTCCCATCCAGTGAGCGGAATTCGAATTTTGCGTTTTGATTAGGATATACTGTGCGAATCTCGAACGAAGCAGAGGATTCTTGAATTTTTCTCTCCACCAAT
Source organism: Terrimicrobiaceae bacterium (assembly GCA_041737265.1). GTDB lineage: Bacteria > Verrucomicrobiota > Verrucomicrobiia > Chthoniobacterales > Terrimicrobiaceae > JBGSSC01. Next base: position 3,402 of record JBGSSC010000010.1, read on the forward strand.
GCCAAAACCTCGACGGCATTTCCTTCCAGGACCCGTATTTCCTGGGTGATGATGTACTTTGTGTTGGGACTCCATGCACCAATTCCCGTTTCTCCTGACATACGGATGACCTGATCGGATCGCTCTCCGGGAAAGTCACCATGCCGGATCGAGGGGAACCAGGTCTTGGACAGAAGAGTTTTTCCATCGAGCGTAATGGGGCCGACAGCAGCACTCTGTGCAGGGGCCGCCTTGACCACCAGGCCTCCCTTCTCGATCCTGGCAAGGGGTCCGCCATGCCACTTGAGAAAATCCAGCCAGTAGCCGCGCCCTGACCCGAATTCCCGCGGAGTGGAGTTGCGATTGTTTTGAGCCAGGCGGACCGCCCTTGCATAGGAGTCTTCGGTTAAGTCCCTGCGAGCCAATCTTCCGTCTTTTTCCATCAGGGGGCCTTGTTTCCAGAGTTCAACCGCCTCGAGTCCAACCGCCAGTTCCTCGACCCGACGGCCATAAACCACATGCTCAGGGGAGGAAACGCTTTGCCTTGCCCTGGCCAGGGATTCCTTAAGTGACTGAATGGTTTCGGAATTCAGATACTTGGATGGCTCTGTGAACTCATCTATGTGCGTATCAGCCACGGAAGCCTCAAGTTTCTGAAAATAATCCATTACGCCTGGTGCGGCAGGGCCATAATAGCCCATGATCGAGTTCTCAATCAAGTTGCGGACATCTTGCGAGGGATCGCGCATCATCCGGGAAAAGACATAATTGTTAAGCACGACCATATCGCCACCGGTGCTGACATAGTTCCCCTGAATCATCACTCCAGCCACACCA
>JBGSSC010000761.1:0-5313 GCA_041737265.1 Terrimicrobiaceae bacterium
GTCAGCTCTTGATGCAGTGGATGAATATGTCTGGGTCTTCGATGAACAACACCGCTTCTGGCCGACATCGAACTCCGCCGTGGATGAACATCACTGGGATGAGTTTATTCCAGGAGCCTCCGCAGCGCTTCAGGAGGCCAAAGATCCCGCCCTCCGGCAACTCGCCAATGCCGAACGGGAATTTGCCATCGGTGAGCATAAGGCCGGCATTCGCAATATCCCCATGCGCAACCTCATTCAGGACCCCGACATCATTTCCGTTGTGAAGAAGAAAAAAGAGCCACCCATAGCAGTTGCTGAGGTCGATCCCTGGAAGGCACAGGCCGCAGATGGAAAACTGGAACGGGCCATGAGCGGGCAACTTGATCCCGGTTCACTCGTGCTCAAAACAACGAAGGACGGCGCTTGGGTTCAAACGGTCCCCGTCACCGCTGGCCTGTTTTACAAAATACGCACCGGCGTCCGGCAAATCGGAGCCGGCACGGCGGGTCTGCGCCTTGTCTGGTTGGATGAAGCCGGCAAAGAACTGGGCATAGTCGAAGCGCACCCGGCATCCTCTCCCAATGAGGCCTGGGCAAGAATCGACACCACGGTCCGGGCGCCGGCCGGCGCAGTCAACGTGTCGGTTCAACTCACGGCAAAAAAGCAAAAAACCGAACGCGATAAGATCTGGTATGACAACGTCAAGCTCTACCGCATTGGGGTGAATTAACGCTCCTGCGGACAAAGGAGATATACCAAACCCGAAAGGTCCCGCAGATGGAAAACCAGAAAATACCGGAGTTACCATGAAGGCTTATGGAATCAGAATTTAAAAGAGTGCATGAAGGGCCGCGCTGGCGTTTGCTTTTTGGGATCTTCTCCGGGGTGGAGCGGACGGCGGTGATCGAGTTGCAAAAAATTGTGCAGTATTATCTGCCTTATACCTTGGTTGTTGAGCCTGCTGTTGGAGATGGACCATTTGAACATTTGGTTTTGGTCGGAACGGCTTCATCCAACTCCCTGATTGCCCGCTTGATTGCATCCGGACATCTCTGTGCACCCGTTGGTGCGGAGGGATATTCCATCGCTCTGATGGAGTCGCCCTGGAATCCCGGGCATCGCTTGCTGGTTGTTGCCGGAATGGATGAACGAGGGGTGCTTTACGGTGCGCAGGAAGTGGCGGCGCGATTGTTCTGCGGGGGCTCGCTTTTGGATGGTTTTGGCGGATCAGAACGGCGGAAACATCTCGAGTCCTGTGAACCGTTTGCGGCGCAGGAGGCACCGGTGATCCGCAACCGGGGGCTGTGGACCTGGGGATATCCGATCACGTCCTACCGGCGGTACCTTGACAACATGGTGCGGCTGAAAATGAACGTTCTCACCCTGTGGAACGACCAGGTTCCCCTGAATATCGAAGAGGTTTTGGACTACGCCCATCAACGCGGTATTCGGGTGATCCTGGGATTTCATTGGGGGTGGGGACACAAGGGAAGTCTCAACCTCGCGGACTCCGGGGATCGCCTCCGCATTCAGGAAGCGGTCCTGGAGACATACCGCACGCAATACGCCCATCTCGCACATGATGGGATTTATTTCCAAACACTGACAGAGCACAAGGACCTCGAGTTGGCGGGTCGCTCGACTGCGGCCTGGGCTGTGGAACTGGTGAATGCGACGGCCCGGGCCCTTCTGACCGGGCATCCCGGGTTGCTCATTCAATTTGGCCTACACGCCACCTCAATCGGAGAGAATTATGTGGATTTGGCGGCTTTGGATTCCCGTGTCACCATAGTTTGGGAAGACTGCTGCGGGCAGATTCCTTATTCGTATTATCCGGCCCAGGTGGTTGAGGTGACTGCCGATTTTGAAACCATGTTGGACTATTCGCGGAAACTGGCCACCTTCCGTCCCGGCAGCGAATTCGCCCTCGTCCCCAAAGGCTGGCCCTGTATCCGCTGGCTGGCAGATTTTGAAAACCATGGCAGTTATATTTTGGGAGAACAGAATGGATTGCACAGCCGCGAGCGCCTCATGCTCCGTCAGAACGAATGGGACCGCATCAATGCCTACTGGCATGAAAATTATCCCCTCGCGGCTCGGTTCTACCGGGAAATGCTCGAGGTCAATCCTGCGATTACTGCTGCCGGGTTGGTGGAGGACGGGCTTTTCGAGGAGGCGATTCAGCCTTCGGTTGCGTTGTTCGCGGAAACTCTGTGGAACCCCATGCAAAGCAATGTGGAAATTATGCAGCGGGCCCTGCGGCCTTATTATGCGAGGATTCCGGCGTGATAAATGACCAGCAGCCTGTAGGACCCGGTGTGGAACTGCTGAAATTTCTGAAGGAATAGAACCACAGCGGAGCGAAGCGAAACAGCCAGGTCATTGAGAGCTTAAGCCCCGGTTTTCGCCGGGTTTTCTTGGATCCATTTCTCCGCCCGCTCTTTCACTCCGGCCGGAAGGGTCGGGTAGTTGATGATAATGTTTGCAGCTTCGAGCTTTTCCTCATTGGTGGAGGTGGGAATGCCGTTCAGGGCGTCGAAGAGGTCTCCGCTATTAATTCCCAAAAAGATGCTGCGGCCTTTGGGTGTCGGAACAAGCAGCGGACGGAGCAGGGAGACCACCTCCTTGCGTTTGTCAATCGCTTCCTCCTTTTGCCCCATGCGCTCAAGAAGGCCGGCAATTTTCAACAGGGTGCCACTTTTTTGCCAGTCGGCACCTGTGCTGAGCTGTTTGTTATGGAAAGCGAGAGCTCTCGAAAATTCCCCCCGCTCTTCATAATAAGTGGCAAGGTGATCATAGGCCTTGAACTGATCGGCAGGTCCGGCATCCGCCAGCGCTTCGAATTCCGCCAGCGCAGCGTCGACATCGGCGGGAGTCGCTTCGGTGTTGCGGGCCTGAATTGCGATGACTGCCAGGTGAGCGCCGAATTTTTGCGCGGTTGTCGCCCCGGCCTCCGCCCGGGCCGCCCGCGCATAAGCGAGTGCATCGGCAAATTGCTTCTGGCGCTGCCGGACGTTTGCCATTCCCAGATCGGCCTGCGCGCGGTAGACCGGCGAAGCCGCCGGGTCCTTGAGAATCTCATTGGCCAAGGCCTCCGCTTCCACAGGGTTGTTGATGAGTGCTGCCATTTTTTTCTGGAAGTCTTCGAAAGCAGCAAAGCTTCCGGCTCCCCGCGCAGCCTCGTTTCCTGCGGCGACGAACTCCGTATTTGCCAGGGCCCGCAGGAGTCCGGCACCATAGGCACGTGCGGTATCCACGTTCTGGACTTGCGCGTAGGGAGATTCGAGAGTGATGGCAAGGAGGGACTGGTTGAGATACGCGAAGTACCAGGAAAACGGGATGTTATCCAGTTTCGGAGGTTCGGGGGGCTCGGCGAGAAAGCTGATTGCGGAATTCGTTGTGGGAGGGCGCTCCTGCCCCAGCCAGGCGGAGAGTTCGGCGGCATTGTCGCTCATGTGAGGGATCTTCAACCCCAGCCAATGAAAGGCTTCGTGGATGTCCCCGCGGAGTGCCGGACAATGAAAATCGATGGCGACACGAACATTCTGCTTGGCGCCCAGCTCCTGCAACGCTTTGACCTCGGGATAGAGATTGGTCGTGCCATAGTCGCGATTGTGGTCGTGCGGTTCACGGTTTTTGCCCTGATCTCCGGCCTGCACGCCGTCCTTGTCCAAAAGGGGAGCAGCAAAAAGCACGTATTTTTTTCGGAATGCGATTCCCGTCGGCGAGTCCGAAATGGCTTCCTGCAAAAAGCCTTCCAGCACATAACTGGCAAGCGCCTCGCAGGCATGGCTGCGAGCGGCAACCAACACGGCGGTGGTTCCCTCCCCGGGTTTCCCAATCTGGAGCAATTCAACCGGCAATCCGCCCAAAGTCGTGGCCAGGACACTCTGCGACATTTGGGGGTTGGAGGAATTGCGCTTCAAAAATTCGTCGAGGTTGCTTTGCACATAGGGAAAGCCCATGGAAAATCGGACCGCTTGATCGGCTTTCGTAAACTCAAACGAAAAGCTGTCTTGCGGGGGTGTTCCAGCCGCCTCCTCTTTGGGCTTGGCGTATGTCACCTGATCTTCCCCCATCCACTGCCAGGTCTTTCCCTCATCCAGGCTGAATGCCGGCCCGCGTTTGGCGATTTTTCCGGGAGGAAACAGGAACGTCACCTTCCCGGGCTGCGAAGCCTTGGCTGCGAAATACCAGTAAAACCAGGGCTTGCTAGTACGAAGGTCTGGAGACAACCGTACCGTGCTCCCGCTATTTTCCTCAATCACAATGTTGCCACCGGGAAAGTCCGATTGAATCGTGAGATTCATCTCCGCGGCATCAAGCAAGCCCGGAAGATTTAAGACCAATGCCGTAGCGGCCAGGAACGAAGGCAACGAAAGTTTTTTCATAATGAGGAAAGGGGGGGGCGTACCCAACCGGTGAAATATCACAACGCTGTGAGAAAGTAGCGGTGAACGCTTTGGAAGCAATCGAAAATTCCCCTCCCGTAAGCCGCGGGGAGTCTCAGGGTCAGAGGGCACTGGCTCCGGATTTGAGGTGCGGATAAGGGGGAATACGTCCGCTTGTTTCTCCGAAGCCATCAGGGTGAAGGGCGAGGATTTTCCCAAAAATTCTTCTTGTTATCCTGCCACTGGAAGGCGATCTTCACAGCGTTGTGAAACTGTGGGCTAAAGATTTCTCAAAGAATGCCACCGTTCGTGGGCGGCATCGGCGTGTGACCCAACCGTTGGATTCCGCATCCTCTCGTCAAAAACCCTCAAAAAAGACCCAGATACCATGAACAAAACAAGCCCCTATTCTTCGCTCGCCCTGCTTGCTGCAGCTGCCTTGCTGGTCGTTCCTAGTGCCCACGCGCTGGACGGAAATTGGATCGGCGATGCCGCCGGCACTCAGAATTGGAGCACTCCGGGAAACTGGGCGAGTTCGAACATCGCCGATGGCATCGGGGCCACCGCCAACCTGACCTTCGATATTACCGCCGCCCGGAACGTCACGCTGGACGGGGATCGGACGCTCGGGATCCTGAATATCGGCGATCCCGGAGCCACGGTTTTTGGCTACACCCTGGCAAATTCGGGCGGGGCCATTTTGACGATGGACAACAGCGGATTGCAGGCTCAGATCAACCTGAGAGGGACAACGAACAATATCTCGGCGCCGCTCCAAATCACATCGGGAGGACTTAGTATCATCAACGCGGCCGGTGGCACGACCGCGCCGGCTATTTCCGGGGTGATTTCCTCGGCCGCGTTTTCTGGAACGCAGATTTTAACGGCCTCCACCAACGGAAGTGGAGTTTTTGGTCTCACTGGGGCAATCAGCGACGGA
>JBGSSC010000774.1:0-2022 GCA_041737265.1 Terrimicrobiaceae bacterium
GTCGGGCTTCCGCGTGATGCGGGTGCGATCCTGTTGATGGAGACGGATGGACACCAGGCGGCGGTTGCGGAGGAAGCGGAGGCTCTGGGCCGGATTGCCAGGGAACACAGTGCCCGTGAAGTCAAAGTCGCGGCAACAGCCGAGGAGGCAGCGGCCCTTGCCACAGCCCGTCGCAGTGCGTTCTCCGCGATGGCACGCCTGGCACCCACAACGATCCTTGAAGATGCGACGGTTCCCCGCAGCGAGCTTGCCCGCATGGTTACCCGCATCAACGAGATTGCGGCAAAGTACCAGGTGAAAGTCGGCACCTTCGGGCACATGGGCGATGGTAACCTGCACCCGACTTTCGTGACCGACGAACGCAACAAGGAGGAGATGCACCGGGTCGAGGAGGCTATGCGCGAAATATTTGAAGAGGCGATTGCGCTCGGTGGCACGATCACCGGAGAACACGGGGTCGGTCTTGCAAAGAAGCCTTTTCTCGAGAAACAGGTCGGGCCGGTTGCCATCGCAGTCATGCGCAGAATCAAACGCGCATTTGACCCCGCCGGCATTCTCAACCCCGGCAAAATTTTTGATACCCCTGCCGAGTCTTGAGCAAGCCGACCCTTTCCATGCGACCGGTTCCGGCGGCGACCAAACTTTCCGAGCTGGACTACTCGGTGCTGCAACAATGCATGCATTGCGGCATGTGCCTGCCCACTTGCCCGACCTACGACGCCACGAAGCTCGAACGGCACAGCCCACGAGGCAGGATCTCGCTCATGCGGGCCATCGCCGACGGCGACCTCGGAGCCACCGCGGAGTTCGGAAAGGAAATGTATTTCTGTCTCGGCTGCCTGGCCTGTGAGACGGCCTGCCCGGCCGGAGTTGATTATGCCAATCTCTTTGAGGTCGCTCGTTCGGAAGTTGAGCGGGCGGGGGTCATGAAGCATCCCAAGCGGAACGTAATCCGGGCTTTCACTCTGAGTGGACTTTTTATGCACCCCCGGGCTTTGCGCATTGTCGGCCGGCTTCTATGGATTTACCAGGTCAGCGGTTTGCAGCGGGCCTTCCGGGCATTGCGCCTCACCGCTTTGCTGCCCCGCGACTTCCGGGAACTCGAGCCGATCACTCCTGCGGTGCGAGCGAAGTTCTCTGATGCCCTGATCGCCAGAACCGAGTCTCCGCCGAAGGAGAAAAAATACCGCGTGGCGCTGCTCACCGGATGTGTCCAGGATCTTGTCCTCTCCGAAATCAACCGCGATACAGCCGATGTCCTGCTGGCGAACGGTTGTGAGGTGTTCACCCCGCGCGAGCAACCGTGTTGCGGCTCCCTGCACGGTCACAACGGGGAGGTCGGCATGGCCAAGGACCTGGCCCGCCGGCTCATTGATCTTGTTGAGCCCGCGACCTGCGACGCGATCATCTCCAACGCGGGAGGCTGTGGATCGCATTTGCGCCACTACGACCGGCTGCTTGCTGATGATCCAACCTACCGGAATGCAGCCGCGGAGTGGTCGCGGAAGTTGAAGGATGTCCACGAGTTTCTGGTCGAAATCGGCTTTCGTGCTCCGATTGCGGGAGCAGGCGTTGCGAATGTTACGTATCACGAATCCTGTCATCTCTCCCACGGCCAGGGAATCGTGCGTCAGCCCCGCCAGATTCTCCGCTCGATCCCCGGTTTGGAGTTGGTTGAGCTGCCCGAAAGCCAGTGGTGCTGCGGAAGCGCGGGCATTTACAACATCACCCAACCCGAAATGGCCGCCAAACTTCAGGACCGGAAGATGGGACACATTGCCGGCACGGGAGCGCATGTTGTGGCGACGGCCAACCCGGGATGCCACCTTCAGATCGAGAACGGTGCCAAAGACCGCGGACTTTCCGTCAGAGTTCTCCACCCGGTGAGTCTCCTGGCTGCCGCCTACCGGGCTGAAAGTTCTGCTCAATGATTTTTCCATGCAAAAGCGAATAGAAATCCCCTTGGGGTTGGAGTTCTTCGAGTCAGCGTCCCACCTCACCGAGGAAGTTCGGTGGGAACCT
>JBGSSC010000565.1:0-3655 GCA_041737265.1 Terrimicrobiaceae bacterium
TGCTTCGGCACCGATCATGATCGAATTCGACATCCAGGCCGTCGCAACCCGGTCCGGCTTGACAGAGATCCGCTTTTCGATGAAACGCTCCCCGGAGAATGCCGTGAACTGCGGCAACAATTCCCGGGGAATGCCCGTGTCGAGGATGGCCAGGCACGGGCCCCAGCAGAAGTCGTGGCAGTGATCAAAAAAGCCACGGACGGCGGGAGGGAATGGTGCATCCTTTCTGCCGACGCCCAGCCAGACACACATCCCAAGGAGCGCACAGTAAGCCGTCATGTCCATGCCATAGGACCGCGAATACGGGCCGCACATGTTTTTCAGACCCGCATGATAATACCGCGCCAGATCGCGCCACAACGCGGACTCGATTTCTGCACCCAGACGCGCCAGCAGCCCGGAACGCGAGTGACACCGCCAGAAAGCCAGCGCGAACAAATCGGTTCCGTAATAAGTCGGGGAATTGTATTCCTCGAAGGTGTCCTGGTCGGCGAACAAGCGGTGGATTTCCGTGCCCAGCGCTTCACCTTGCCTCACCCAATCCGGGCGGGCGTAACGGACTCCCGCCCAGGTCAGCAATGCGGCATGCATCAAGGCAATGTTCGAATACACGGGCAGACAGCGATCCGGTGGCTCCCCCTCAACCATGCGGAGGATGGCGCGGTCGATCCTCCCGACAAGATCTGCAGGCAGGTTCTCCTCATACCTATCCAGGAGCGTGGCAAACAGGGTGCCGTTGAATTGCCGGTGGTTTGGATCAAACTGAAAAATCGTGGCATCCGGACCCGGATGCGCTTGGCCCGCCCGGCTCCGGAAGGCACCATGCAGTGCGGAGCCGGGTTCGTCGTATTGATGATGCAAAACCGCGTCGAGGGCCTTGCAAGCGCGCTCAGTATCGCCCGGTGCGTTGCGCAATAACAAGCCGATGGCATAGCGGGCCGTGTTCCGCACATCGCGCTTTGCCGTCGCAATGTCCGCCCCGATTGCCAGCAGACCGGCTTCTTCATCCCAGCAAGTGTCCATCCATGCCATCGATTCCCCGGCCAACTCCCGGGCAAACGGTGAAAGTTCTTCAAAGCGCATCGCTATGCCCTAGCAGCTTGTCGGACTTAGAATCAACGGCATTCTCTGAAATGGGAATCCAGGGAGAAAAGGAATGGCCCTGCCAGACAAGCTGCTAAAGCTTCCGCTGCGCGGGAGATTTTGGATTGACTGCCCGGAGAAACGCGGCGCATAATGTTCGGCAGTAATACAAATGTTCGATTACCGCACGCCATTGATTCCTCCCCGCATCCCCCGCAGGAACCTGCCAACCAAATTGGTCGTCGCGGTTTTTGTTGCCTTCTGCCTGGGCGGCGGACTAAGCATGGCGCAGGAAGAGTTTGCTTTGGACTGGAGTGTTATCGGCGCAGGCCAGGCGATTTCCGGCACTCCCTACGGGCCCAAGGGAGTTCCGCTTCTTCTCCAATCCAAAACGGCTGTGATAGCCGACACCTCCTCCTCCCCTCCCAATCCGTTTACGAATTCGGAGCTGTCCCTCTTTGTCGACCAGGGTCCCGACAGCCAGCTCTCGCGTTTACGGCTCCGTGCTTTTCAGAATGAGACTCCGGCCAGCGGATCCTTCGAAATCAACTTCCGTTTGGTCGAGGGGAGGTTACGCTTGGACACCGGCGCGACCAACGTTCCATGGGATCCCCTCAACGATTGGGCTTACATCCTTACGGATGTCTTCTTTGGCATTCGCTTCACTGTGGATGAGCCGATCCAATGCAGATCGGCAACCGGTCTCAGGACCGAGTCGATCGGCGCCATCTCTCCCGAGGAAAACTATACGTTTCGCGGGGAGTGGGAGACCGATGGCGACAACATTGTCTTTCAGTTTTATCTCAACGGCGAGCCGCTCATCACCAGAGAAAAGCAACCGTTCTTCCAACCGGTTCCGAAAACCAGTCTTGGCAATCAGTCCCTTTCACTCGCAATCAATATCGGCTCCAGCGAAGAACCCCGTTCACGTGTCTTCGTTGGCCGGATTTCCGCCACCGCCGGAGGGCCCTAGTTTCCTTGAAATTCAAAATAGGTGTTGACTTGCAAGATTCCGAGGAATAAAAATTTATCTTGTTCGCATACAGAACAAGAACGCGAAGACCGCACATTTTGAGGCCCGTGAAACCACCCCAGCAATCGCTCCCATGAAAATCCTCATCTCAGCCCCTGGTTTTTCCATCCCTCTCCTTCTCCTCTTCCTGCACACCGCGCAGGCTGCGACCTGGACATGGGACGGGGGGGCGGGAAACGCAACGTGGAACACGGGTGCCAACTGGGACACCAACACGGTGCCTGCAAATGACGGAACCGCGGATATCGTCTTGAATACGACCGGAGCGGTACCAAGCAGTCAAAACATGGGTGCGCTCAGTATCAACAGCCTTGTCTTCACAACAGCCGTGACACTGCAGATCAGTGGCTCGCCCATCACGATCGGTGCGGGCGGGGTCAACAATTCCGGCGGTGGAAGCCTGCGCTTTAATGATTTCTTGGCAAGTGTTAGTGCCAGTCAGGCATGGAGTACGGGAGGAGGCAGTATCTGGGCTCGGGCCGGTGTCTCGGTTGCCGCCGGGCAGACATTAACCCTCAACAATGGAGGGAGCACCTTCGACTACCAGTTTGATGGAACCGGGGGATCAGGGAACGGGACCGTTCTTCTCGGTGCCGATGCGACGGCGACGCTTGCCACTCTGACCGCTTTCGGCTCGGCATCCCTTGAGATCGGCACGGGCGGAACGGGGGCATTTTCGCTTGGAGCGGTCCCGAACAACAGCACGCTTGCCAACGCCATCAACATCGGCACGCGCACCGGAGCAAGCGACTCCTTTCGGATAGTGGCCTCGTCTTCGACGATCACAAACAACGCCTACACCTTCTCCGGCAATATCACCGGCAACCTGAACGCTGCCGCCACGAATGCCCGCGGACTCGTCTTCAGCGGCGGACCTGTAGCGACTACGCGCATGCTCGACTACACGCTCAGCGGAAACAACAGCGGGCTCACAGGAAACGGCAGCGGCCTCAATGAGATTGCGGTTTCGGATTCCATCGCGCTGATCGCAGAAAACGTCCATTCGCTTGGAAACCAAACCTCCAACACGCCCACCGTGGCATTGGGAGACAACGGCGGAACAACGAAGGCTCTGAGCGCAGCCCTGCTCACGAGCACCGCCGGCACGTTCAACAACGCAATCACCCTCGATCGTGCCGCCACAGGGATCCTCACCGTCGGTGGAATTCACACCTCGGGCAACGCAACCTTTACCGGCAACGTGACAGCGCAGAACCTGGGTGATAACACCGGAACCACAGCTAATACGTTCAACGTATTCCAGGCACCGGGGGGCACGACCATTTTCTCCGGAACCATCAGCAACAACGGGACAGGTGCAGCCGCCTCCGTGACATCACTCACCAAATCCGACCTTTCCAACACAACCGTCGGAGCGGTAAACCGCAGCAACAACGGAACTGTCGAACTCGCCGGATCCAACACCTACACCGGCAACACCACGATCAACGCGGGCACGTTGCTCGTAACCAACACAACGGGCAGCGGCACGGGCACAGGAGCTGTAAGTGTCAGCAGCACCGCCACCCTCGGGGGCAC
>JBGSSC010000044.1:0-3943 GCA_041737265.1 Terrimicrobiaceae bacterium
AAACGTTGGAGGTCGATCTGCCGGCTTTCGCATTGCTCTTCGACAGAAAGACTGGCCGCAATTCCTGCCGCCTCGCCCAACCGCTGCATGTCGCGCTGCATTCTGACACAATACGAGGCGTCGAAGGAAATCCCTGCGGCCCGGCAGGCAACCCACAGGTTCTTGAGACCAGATGGCAGCAGCATTCCATAAGGAAGTTCGGTTCGCAGAGGTGTGCTGAAGCCCCGACAAACCCAAAGATAGAAAAGGACTTCGTCGGATTCGAATTCAAAATCCACAGAGTGGTTGTCCACGATGGCGGATGCTTCGCCGATGGCATCCCCGAACCGCGTGGATTCGATGAGGTCGGCCAATTCAAGCCTTACGTCGGTTGCGATGTGACGGGATTGACGAACCCCAAGCAACGGAGCAAGAAGGAAGGGTTTGTCCTCCACCGGCCAGTCATCGTGCAAATGATAGGCAAGCCCCTCCAACCGGGCGCGGGTCCAATCCTCGGGATCGGTCGCATCAACCCAGCCTGCATCAAAATTAAGAATGCCAATCGAGAATGTTCCCCCGACCTCTTTGAGGAAATAAGCGGCCTGGCTGTAGGCGAGGGTGCGGCTGTCTCCAGGGCGCCCCTGGGAAAATGGGGTTCCAGCCAAGGCGCAAAGGTCACCATCACCGGTGCTATCGATGAACGCTTTAGCGGAGTATCGGGTCAATGTCCCCTCCGACGCAGCCAGGAGAGCACGGATCCGGCCCTCGCCGTCGGTTTCAACCTGGCACAGCAGGGTTTCTCCGTGGAACCGTACTCCCGCGTTGCGAAAGAGCCGTGCAAGGGCAACTTTCCGGGCCTCATGGTGCCACGTGTCAGGGCTCACAATACCCCCGAACAATGTGGATAGCTCAGCCGTCACAGAATCGATTTCATCCTGAAGTCCGCCGCTCAATCCGTGGAAGTAGGCGCTGATTCCGCCCCCGGCTCCGATCCCTCCGGCGAAGGGAGCCAAATCCAGAGTGACGGTTGACCTCCCCCGGTGTGCCGCTGCCAGCGCTGCCACAGCACCGGCGGTACCTGAGCCGGCCACCACGATTTCGCTGGAAATTTCGATTTGGGGACCGGGGAATACAGGATCTGTTGAAGCGGTTTTTGCTCCGCGCCCGGGCAAAGACAAAACCGCGTCAGCAGCCCGAATACCAATACGAAATCGATCTGCGAGGGAAGTTGCGCCTGAGTTGGTCCAAACAGGACTTGCCACCAGAAGATTTTGAGCCGGCGGGAAGTTGCTCAGGCCATGGTCGTTCCCTGTATTTTGATAAACAGGATAGGGCACGCTCGAAAAGTGACTAAGCAAAAATTTGCCTCCGGGCACAGCCGCTTGGAAATTGCGCACCCAATCCGGAACCTTTGCTTTGAGATCCTCATTGTCCCCCTCTGCTCTCAGCAATCGAAAGCGCCTCTCACTCCGTCGTGCCGCAGGCACAAACGCAAGGGAAGGATCCTCCTGACAAAAGGCGGAAATTTCAGAATGCCGGGACTCCCAATCGAGGGACTGAAAGACCAGGGTGTCATATTTCAAGGCAGCACGCCCGGCAGGTGTTTCCGGCTTGGTCAATGCCCAGAGCACTCCATTCTCAGTGGCATCCAGCCAGCGCCGCCCGGCAATCCGGCGCACACCGGCCTTGGTTGCGACGCTCAGAGAGCTTAGCTTTCCGTCTTGAACTTCAACGGCCACGGGCATCGCGTTGAGCAGAACCGAAACCCGACCCTGCCAGCTCAGAATTTCTTTTGCCGCAGCGGCCTCGGCGATACATCCCTCCAACCAGTTTTCACGCAATTCGGCGCGCGACGAAAGATTTTGATCCAGCCACCCGCTCCATTCGGGATGAAAACTTCGTTCTCCGATGCCGTGTTCAAGGGCCCGTGTGATCTCCCACAGAATCTCTCCGCCGGGATTCAACCAGGCCACCGTTTGGCCCGATGCGAAGAGCGCCCGGACTGCTGCGAAACCAATCAGGCCGGAGCCCACAACCAGCACGTCATGATCCCGGTCAAACACCGGGACAAAGGGCCCGGGAAGTTCAGATGGAATTCCGGGCATTAACGGAACTGGATCGGGCATGGTTGAAATGAAAATCGGTGTCCTGCTTTCCGGGCAGCAAGCGAAGAGGTTCCTCTTCCATTTCGGGTATCAGCCGGCGGGGATCATCCAGGTGAACACTAAGTTCGCGGCCCAGAGTCCGCAGGCGTGAAAGCAATCCGGCATACCGGCGCTCCAGGACATCCCAGCCAAAAGGTTTGCGCCATTCCATCCATATGCCTCGATGCAAAGTTTGCAATTCTTCAACTCCTCTCACCAGGGAAGGCAGGTCCTGCTCAACCACCTGCCGCAGCGTCTGATTGTCTTTGTTTTGATAGGCCGGACGGATGTCCCGGTGAAGCCGTGATTTTGCAGCCAGCACTCGCGCCAGGCAGGCGGCAAACCGGCAATGCGGGGATTCCTGTCCGGAATTGGAATCGTCTTCCAGTGCCGCAGCCAGATTCCGGTAGTGATCCGGAACGCATTCGGCAATGTGGGCCTCCAGGAAACCCAGCAGGGGATCATGCCAGAGAATCCATTTTCCAAAATTGGCATAGCTGTTCTGAACGGGCCCCAAATCAGGAATTGCGTCCAGCCCCCCGGCCAGCAGGCACCGGTCCCAGCGCGCCCCGCACGTTGCAGCAAACAGTTGGGTTATGGGCTCCCCTTCCAATGGCATTCCGTACGCACACTCAACAAAGTATTGCACCGCCGGCAGCATCGAAAAGGGATCACATTCCGTGCCATCATCCCCCCACAACGTGACAAAGGCTTCCCGCAGCCCCGCCTTGCGCGCGGCCTCCATGCCTGCGTTAATTCCAGCAAATGCCAGAGGATAGTGGGTCCAGACCCGGTCCCATGTCCATGCGCCCGCTGCAAAAACCGGCTCTTTGCCTAGCTTCCGGTGCCTGGCGATCCATTCTGTGTAAAAATCGGAAGTCCAATGGTAGTAATCCCAATACACCAGGGTCACTTCGGGCGGTATACCGGCCGCCACCCCCTCCGGAATCTGCGACTCCCGATCATAATAATTGTTGGAAACCGAACCGAGGCGAAAATACATATCGCTCCAGATCTGGGGCTCCAGTCCGCGCTCCCGGCAAAGATTAGTTACAACCTGAAGATGTTCATTCAGCACATCAAACGGACGCCGCAGGCCGTTTTTTTGCCTGTACCGGCCCAGTGCCATGCCGTGGGCTTCATCCATGCCGATATGAATCCTCCGTGATCGGAAGCACGCGCTCATGGTGTCGAGCATTTTCCCGACCAGAATTCCCGTGCGGGCCTCTCCAGCCATCAATACCGCCGGAACATCCAGCAGGTCGGCATAGGCCGGCCATTGCAAAATTTGTTCCAGATGCCCGAGAGTTTGGATGCATGGCACCACCTCGATCCCAAAAAGAGAGGCATAGGCATCAATCTCCTTTAGCTCTCCTTCGGTATAGCGTCCTCGGAAATACCCGAAAAACGGTTCACCTTCGATGCTGTAAACATCCTCGAGATACAACTGGAGCGTGTTGATTCCCATTAGGGCAAAGGACCGGATCAGCTTTTTGATGCTGAAGGGCGTCAGAACGCCGTTGCGGGAAACATCAAGCATGACCCCAAGGGCGTCAAAATTCCGATCTTCCTGCAAGGGTGCCACCACGCCGGCCCGAACCCGTGCCAGCGCACGCAAGGCATCGCATGGCAATCCATAGGCGATCACCCCCCGCCGTCCTTCCTCCGTATAGGAAAATCCTTCGGAGTCCGGCTGATGAAAAAATGACAATCGCACGGGAGTCCCCTCTCCTAGAAAAATATCGATGGAGTTGGAGGACAACTCCCTCAAAGCAGGTTCCAGCGGACCGGCACTTTCCCAATCAATTTCCACGGGACGC
>JBGSSC010000063.1:0-4563 GCA_041737265.1 Terrimicrobiaceae bacterium
AACGCGGATGAGAAGAGCCGCAGAAAAGTTGCTAACCGGGGAGGAGAGAATCTCGACAATTGCAATGGAGTATGGGTTCGAATCGCCGGGATATTTCACACGCTGTTTTCGAAAGATTTTTAAAACGAGTCCGATCTCCTATCGAAATAAGGCGCGTTTGCCGCCCAGTCCGGCAGAATAAAGGCCAGTTGCCTCCGGATTTTTTACAATGCCCCCAACGGACGGCAGGGAACCGGAGAGAAGGATGTTTGTTAACAGTTTCGCAACGAAGATGATTTTGACATTGTGCCCGTCAGGCCATCATTCTAGATTTCCTGGATTCCCGAATTTGATGCATTGGAGTCAACTTATTCATCCCCTCGGCTTCATCGCCTCCTCACTCAAGGAGTCTGATGAACTTTTCGCATGCGAATTTTTTTGGGGCCTGCTGAGATTAGATAGCATGTTCTGCCCAATCTGAGGCAGGGCCTCGCCAGACATTAAACTTATGAAATCTTTTTGTAATGTGGGGGTTGTGGGAGCGGCAAGCCGGGGTTCCTCGTTTGCCAAGACCATGGCCAAGACGGAATATTTTCGCTGCCAGGCAGTTTGTGATGCCAACGAACCCGGGCTGAAAACTATTCAGGAACAAACCGGTGCCCCGGAGGCCTATACTGATTTCGCCGACATGCTGGCACGCGCAGATATCGAGGGGGTATTTATAGGAACACCAATGCCATTCCATGCTCCCATGGCCATTGCCGCACTGGATCGTGGTCTACACGTGCTTTGCGAAGTCACACCGAGCGTCAACCTTGAGGAGAGCCAACAGCTTGTCGAAGCCGTGGCTCGTTCCAGCGCGACCTACATGCTGGCTGAAAACTACACATTCGGTCATGAAAACCAATTGATCAAGGAACTCGTGGCAAAGGGGCTGTTTGGCGAAACCTATTATGCCGAGGGCGAGTACCTTCATGAACTCAAGGAACTCAATGAGAAAACGCCATGGCGCCGCCATTGGCAGACCGGCATTAATGGTATTACGTATGGCACTCACTCACTCGGGCCAATCCTTCAATGGATGCCGGGAGATCGGGTGGCGTCCGTCTCTGCCGCGGGCAGCGGTCACCACTGGCGCGATCCGCGAGGAGTCCATTACGAAAGTGAGGATACCTGCGTTATGCTGGCGAAAACGGTACGCGGAGGATTGATCAAGATCCGGGTGGACATGATAAGCGATCGTCCACACGCGACGAGCAACTACAGCCTCCAAGGCACACAGGGAGCCTATGAAAGCGCCCGAGCGCCGGGAGAAACCCCACGAATCTGGCTCCGCTCGCGGGATGCCTCCGCAGGAAAGTGGGAAAGCCTTTGGAATCTCGAACCCGAGCACACACCGGCGATGTGGCAGAATCCCGACCAACTCAAAGGAGTGGGGCACGGCGGTGGTGACCTTTTGGAACTCCTGTATTGGCGCGACGTCGTGCGTGGGGACCGCGAAAATGAACTGGGCATTCACCAGGCCATGGACTGCGCCCTGCCGGGGCTGGTCTCTCAGGCCTCAATCGCCCAAGGCGGAGACTGGCTGCCTGTGCCGGATTCCCGCGCGTGGGTTCGATGATCGCATCCTGGTGCCAATGTTTGAGGACAGGGCACAAGCCGCTGGATAAAATCTCAAATAATCTTTGGTCAATTGTGATGAACGTGATTGCGCCGAGAAGGGACTGCCGTCCAAAGAAGTGATTTTTTCGGCAACTACCTGTGGGTTTATTTCTCGGAGGGAACGACTATGCCGCGGAGGATGATATTCTGGCAGAAAACAAAGACGAGCGTCGTCGGGATGGCCGAGACGATGAGAGCGGCATAGAGGATGGGGGTATCGACGGTTTGCATTAGCTGGAACAGATAAACCATGATTGTCCACATGCGGGGATCGGGGCAGAGAATGAGTGCAAACATGAAGGTGCCGTAGGCTCCCACGAAGGCTCCGAGGGCAAGAACCGCAAGGATCGGGCGGGAAAGGGTCATGGTAATCTGCCAGAACATGACCCATTCGCTGGCGCCGTCCAACTCGGCCGCCTCGTAAAGCTCACGAGGCAGGCTGTCAAAAAATCCCTTGAGCAAAAAGATCGAGAACCCATTGGCGAGCGTGGGGATGACGAGGGCTCCGAAGGTATTGAGAAGGCCGAAGGACTTCAACTGCAGGAATACGGGAATCATCGTGACCTCGGCAGGGAGGGCGACAGTAACAAGGCAGAAGAGTATAATTTGATAGGTGAGCCGGGGGCGGTATCGGGAAAGAGCATAGGCTGCCAGGGGATTGACGAGAAGCGTTCCTGCCACCGCAAGAATGACGAGGATGATTGTATTGCCAATGGCGCGGCCCTGAACAAGCACCTCGTCCAAGACCACGGCGTAGTTTTGGGTGACAAAGACCCACTTCCACTCCCCGCGGCGGCTCAGAAAATCCCGGGCATCAATTTCTTTTTGGGGGATGTTTTGATTCGCCAATCCACGGGCTTCGGCCCACCCGGCGTATGCCAGATCGAGGCTCTGCAACCGCAAGTCGCCCGGGCGGGATCTCAGCCGGATAAATTCATCCCGGCCAAGGCCGGACAGGCGATGATTTTCCACTCCCTCCGGGGTGAGTTCGACGAAGTTGGGCCGGAGGATTTTTGAAGCAAAGAGAAACCACTCGTCGGCCCCGGCGACCGGAACGGTGGAGGAAAAGGGAACCTCCGCGTAGCTCGGAAAGTCCGTTCCGTATTTGCGGTTAAATGCGCTGACGTCTGCGCCAAAAACGCGGGGAAGAAATGTGCACCGGAAGTAACCGGCCGCGTTCAGCGGAATGCGCTCGGCGGTCGGCAGGACGTCGCGAACAAAACTCCGGTAGGCCTCCACGAACGGCGAAGGCAGCAGGAGCGGACCGGAGAGACCGATACCGGGAGGAGCAATCGCGGAGGCTGTGGGAAACTGCGCCTCCATGGCTGAATTCAGCCGGGCCATGTCGCCATCAAAACGCCCGAGGAGCCAGCGGGAGAATCTCAACCGGTTTTTCTGTGGCAGCCTCCCGGTGCCCATGAACCCGGCACTCCAGGCCAGATCAACCCCTGGAGCGGTCGCCAGAAACTCATCCCATGCCTGGAGAAGTGCCGGATCCGGCGGGGCTGGTTTCTCAAGTTTTTCCAGATCCACGACGGGATCCCCCCAGGCATCCCGGAGGGAGGAGGCCGATTGATTGTATTTGCCCAGCAGATAGCTGCGCCAAAGCTCCCCGTCATCAAAGACATAGTCGGGCAACAGGCGGAACCCCTTCGGCCCGCTTGTCGCATCCATCGAGCCAGCGATCATGATAAAAAGCGGGGCAAGAATCGTCACTCCCCCGAGCACCAACCCGGCATAGAGGGAGCCGTAGAGGAGACGGACTTTCCAGGAACGCGAGGTGATGGGAGAAAAGAACATGCTTGGTTAGCGCGCGGTTTTGAATTCCACGCGGCTGAGGCGGCGGAGTTGTACAAGGGTAACCCCGATCAGCATGCTGGCCAGGATCCAGGCCATGGCGGTGGCCGGCCCCATGCGCAAGCGGGTGAAGGCCTCGAAGAAGATAAAGAGTGACATCACCTCGGTCGTCCCATTTGGCCCGCCGCCGGTCATAATGAGGATATTGCCCGACGAGTGAAACGCCGCCGCGACCGCCCCCACAAAGTTGATAAGGACCAGCGTCTTGAGGCCGGGAAAAACCACATGAAGGGTCTTGTGAAAAAATCCCGCGCCATCAATTTCCGCTGCTTCAAATTGTTCCT
Organism: Terrimicrobiaceae bacterium; assembly: GCA_041737265.1. GTDB lineage: Bacteria > Verrucomicrobiota > Verrucomicrobiia > Chthoniobacterales > Terrimicrobiaceae > JBGSSC01. The sequence goes on from JBGSSC010000063.1 coordinate 3,783, forward strand.
CGGGAATCGTCTTCAGCGCGGCGAGATAGATAAGGCACCCGGGCCCGGTGCCCGCCCAGATTGTCGGCAGAATGCATGTGATCATCGCAAAGTTCGGGTCCTCGGTCCATGCGCGGCGGTTATCGATTCCGAAGAGCGCCAGCAGTTGATTGAAAACCCCGTTGCCGGAGAACAGGTCGAACCAGAGAAAGAAAACCGCCGTGCCGCTGATGACAGAGGGAAGGTAATAGAGCGTGCGAAAGAAGACCTTTTGCTTCGGGATCAGATGAAGTGCGTAGGCAAGCAGGATCGGGGCGGCAAAGCCAAAGGTCAGCATCCAGACCGCATAGTGAAGGGTCGCCCCCATCGCGTTCCAAAACGTTTGGTCGAACAGGGCATTGGCAAAATTATCCAAGCCCACAAAGGTGGAATCGAGGAGCACATTGAAATTCAAAAACGCGATGATCGATCCCATCGCCACAGGCGAGTAGGACCAGACAAGGATGAGCCCGAGGGCGGGGGCAAGAAATATCCACGGCAGGAAGGAACGGCTCCGCACCGGACGGGACATCTGATTGGCAGCGAGCGAAAAGGTGCGGAAGACCACGAAAATCAATCCAATAAACCCGAGGGCAGTCGCCGCAGCCACAATGGCCGCGACAATGCGCCGCACCCGCATCTGGTCCGGCGGCACATATTCGAGCATCCGCTCATTGGTCCTCGCCACGGCCTGGTTGAGGATTTCCTGAATCTCCCCACGCACGGCCTCGTGGTTCCCGGCTTTCCAATCTCGGGCGATTGT